>CALDDL010000103.1 GCA_937936675.1 uncultured bacterium | reverse complement strand
GGTGATACCAAATTCATACTTTAATGAATTACTCGGTGAAGATGTGGATACGTGGCTAAGTACAAATCTAACAATTAAAGAAAGAAGATGGTGTATCGAAGATCAATCAACGGCAGACCTTTGTATCGAAGCCGCAAATGCTGCTTTAAAAGATGCGGGCATAGAGGCAAAGGATTTGGATTTAATTATTATCTCCACCGATACTCCTGAATATATTTCTCCTTCAACTGCATCAGTGGTTCAGCATCGTTTGAATGCAATAAAAGCAGGTACTTTTGATTTGAATAGTGCGTGCTCGGGATTCGTAACTGCACTCGATACCGCAAGTAAATTTATAAAAGCCGATGATAATTATAATTATGTTTTAGTAATCGGTGCTTATGCAATGAGCAAATATCTTGATTTAAGTGATAAAAAAACTGTTACTCTTTTTGCAGATGGTGCTGGAGCTTTGGTCTTAAAAGCAGAAGAAAATAGTGATAGAGGTCAATTAGTAAGTAAGTTACATACTGAAGGACAGTATGCCGATTGGATGGGAATTTATGCGGGAGGCACCCATATTCCCCTCAATGAGCAAGTATTAGAAAATAAAGATCACTTACTAAAATTTGTAAAGAAATTTCCAAAAGAAATTAATCCTACAACATGGACTCGCATGATAAAAGAATCGTGCGAAAAAATTGGAATCACTCCAAATGATATAGAGCATTATTTCTTTACTCAGATAAATATTAATACGATTTGGGAAACATTAGATAATCTAGGAGTGGAACGATCAAGGGCGCACACAATAATGGATCGATATGCATATACAGGTTCTGCTTGTATTCCGATGGCTTATGATGATGCAGCAAAGAAAGGGAAGTTAAAGAAGGGTGATCTCGTTTGTTTTATGGGGTCGGGCGGCGGATTAGCTTTTGCAAATTCTATTTATAAAATTTAAGGATTAGATTATGTTAGATGTAGCTTCATCTGAAATGATAACTGCCTCCTGGATTTTAATTCTTTTATATGTAGCGATTACTCTATTTTTTGTTATTAGAGGCGCATTAAAAACCAAAACGATTTCCGATTACGCAGTTGGGAATTTTGCTTTTAAGCCATGGGCGGTGGGTCTGGCTCTTGCAGCTTCTATGACAAGTGCAGCTACATTTATTATTAACCCCGGTTTTATTGCCTATTATGGATTAAGCGGTTTTTTATCATTTGGAATTGTTCTTCCGATTGCATCCATGGGTTCGCTGGTTTTATTAACAAAAGGATTCCGAAAACATGGCTCATCGGTTAAATCGCTCACGATGGCTCAATGGATGGGCTCTAAGTATGATAGCAAAGGATATTCATTATTCTTTGCGTTCCTTTCTTTATTGCTTGTTACCTTTATTGTACTGATTGCAGTTGGATTAACGAAAGTTTTGGCAAAGTCATTAAACGTACCGGAACTTTATGTTTTAATTGGAACGATAATATTCATATTTGGATATATGATGTATGGCGGTGCTAATTCGATGGTATATACTAATACTGTTCAAGCAATTATAATGCTTGCAGTAGCATTTATTTTGTTAGGCAGCGGCTACCAACATTTTAGTAATGGCATTCATGGTTTCTTAGATAAATTACAATCGATAGATCCTAAGCTAATTCAATCGACAAATGATTCGAGTTTTTTATTCCGAGATTATTTTGAAATAATATTTACTCAGATTGTAATAGGAATTGCAATCGTTTGCCAGCCTCATATTATTACAAAGTCGTTATTATTAAAAACAGATAAAGATGTAAATAAATATTTAGTTGTAGGAATTATTACACAAACAATATTCTTCTTAGTAGTATTCGTTGGATTATATGCAAGGATTATTTTCCCTGACTTAATGATAAATGGGGTTCCATTAAAACTTGATGGAGTTGTATCTGCTTATGTTGTAAAGGAATTTCCTGTATATGTAGGGATATTTGTAGTTCTTGGATTAATCTCTGCGGGAGTTTCTACTTTGGAAGGATTGATCCAATCCATTTCCTCCACTGCAACGATGGATATTATCAAACCATTATTTAGTAAATACTATCCGATCGAAGAAGCTAAGAGAGATAAAGCATATATATTAACGAATAAAATCGTAATTGCTGTATTTGCAGTTGTATCAATTCTACTTTCGTATGACCAATTAATAAATCCAAAATTAAGCGTAGGAATCTTTGCACAGAATGGAGTATATGCTTATTTCTCCGCCGCATTCGTACCGATTCTATTTGGAATGTTTCTCAAAAAGATTCCTAAAATTTCTGTAATCGCTGCATCATTGACAGCAATCATAGTCCATTTCAGTTTCTATTATGGTAAGCTTCCCGTTCCATTTACGAAAGCAACGGGAGAGAATCCGGGAGTGGCGGCTTCAATGGCGATTATAGCTTCGTTATTAGTCGGAATAATACTATACACAATTTTTAAGGAAAGAAAAGATGCATAATTTTCAAACTGATTGGCTTGGCAAGTGGGCATATTATACTCCCGAGAAATTTTTCTTGCGCGAGCATGATCGTGATATAAAATGGTCATTCAGAGAGTTTAATAATTGTACAAATTCTTTATCTAATTATATAAAAGATGATTTAAAAATCGGAATAGGTGAAAGAATAGCAGTTTATTCAAAGAACCGTGCTGAATACGTAATGCTCTATCTTGCATGTATAAAAATTGGTGTAATATTAGTACCTCTCAATTTTAGATTAACTCCGCGTGAACTTGATACGCTTATTTCTGATGCAGATCCAAAGATGTTTATTTATGAAAAAGATTACGAAGAGCAAGCAAATAAGATAAATGCAGTTAAAAACATCCCAATAAAATTTGCTATTGATGAGCTTGAACGATTCTTGGGTATGGGAAATAATGATGAAAATTTTATAGCTCCGAGACTATTTACCGAAAACGATGTAACTATGATTTTATATACTGCAGGCACAACTGGATTATCCAAAGGTGTGATGATTACAAATAAAATGCTTTATTGGAATGCTATTAACACCTGTTTACGTTTAGACATTACATCAAATGATCATACACAAAGTTACGCTCCGTTTTTTCATACCGGCGGATGGAATGTACTATTTACTCCATTTTTATTACATGGAGCTTCACATACTTTGCTGCAAAGTTTCGATCCAAAGACAATCTTAGAATTAATGGAAAGGGAGAAGACTACATTACTTTTTGGTGTACCTACAATGCTTCAAATGCTGAGTGATCTTCCGAATTTTGAAAAGACAGATTTATCAAGCTGCCGATTTGCAATTGTAGGAGGTGCGGCAATGCCGATTCCATTAATTAATATTTGGCACAAGAAAGGAATTGTTATAAGGCAGGGTTATGGATTAACTGAAGTTGGACCAAATTGTTTTTCTCTTCATCAGGATCATGCGATAGCAAAAATAGGATCTATCGGATTCCCAAATTTTTATATCGAAGCAAAGATAATGAATGAAGAGGGGAATGAACGTAATGCAAATGAAGTGGGAGAGCTTTGGATGCGTTCACCGGTGGTTACTCCGGGATATTGGAAGAAACTAGAGGAAACAGAAGAAGCATTAACAGACGGATATTTCCATACGGGTGACTTAGTAAAGAGAGATGAAGATGGATTTTATTTCGTAGTTGATAGAAAGAAAAATATGTTTATAAGCGGAGGAGAAAATGTTTATCCCGCTGAGATAGAAAAATATTTATACACGAATCCTAAAATTAAAGAAGTTGCAGTAATTGGTGTCTCAGATTCTAAATGGGGCGAAGTAGGCAAAGCTTTTGTTGTATTAATGCCAGATGAAGAGAGTACCGAAGAAGAGATTATAAATTTCTGTAAAGGAAATTTAGCAAAGTATAAAATTCCGAAGTACATCCAAATATTAGAAGAGATACCAAAGACAGATGCAGGAAAAATAAATAAATTGAAATTAACAGAAATACACAAAACACAAACAACAAATTCTTAAAAACACAAAAGGAGTAGTTATGAAAAAGTTATTTATGCTTTTATTGATTGCCGGAACAATTGCATTAACAGCTTGCAAAAGTGATGACGATGAAATCGTTCAACCCACACCAAAAGATCCAATAGTAGGTACTTGGGTTTCTGAAGGTGCTAATGTAGCTTATGGACTAACAGTTGCGCCTTTCAACGTAACTAAGATTGTAGCTACATTTAACGAAAACAAATCATATACTGTTGTTCAAACAGATAAGAATGGTGTGAACACAACTTTAACGGGAACTTATACTTTTACCGAAACAAGTAATACGGATAAGAGCGGCAAAACAAATACTGCGGATGCTAAAATTTATAATATTGTAGCTAATCAAAGCTCACCTTCGGCAGTAGTTGCTCAAGGTATCTGTGCATTTAAAGACAATAATATGTCGTACGAAGTTATCCAAGTAACACCACCACTCGCAGGAGTATCAGCTCCAACTGCAGCAGGCGGATTCGGAAGTACTTCAATTGCCGGTACAAACTATGCTATATATATTCAAAAATATGTAAAACAATAATATTTATTGTAAAGAGCCGTCCTAAAGCGGCTCTTTAAAAATAATGGAGCGAAAATGAAAAACCTATTATTAAGAATGATCGTAATAATCTTTTCTACTTTTACGATAATATTCGCCCAAAATATAACTGATCCGAACCTTAAAGAGATCCCGGATGCAAAAGCACCAGAATTAAAATTTATTGGATATTTTTATGCTCGTGGCACTGCATCGAATGTGGCTCCGACTAATGAACTATTGCGCGGTCAGATTATAGGTCGTTTATTTGGACCTAATACTACCAATACACACGATAGGACTGCTACATATTTTGAGCAAAGATTCGTACCGATGTTTATCTATACTCCATCGATTTTAGATGGTTTTGCAACCTTTAGAAGTTTATTTAAGATTGATATGACATGGGGCGATGCTGCTTATGGAGTCGGAGGTAATACGGGTGGAGGAATTAACGCCGGACAGGTGAATTTACAAACCTTAATGGCAAATGTTGATCTTAAACCAAAGGACTCTAAATATAATGTTGTTGTAGGACTTCAAAGAATTTTTGATAACGTTAGAGACCCTAATAAAGAAGCAATAAGTACAACTCAAACTAGTGCATACAAGCTTAGCTACTGGGGAACTCAAGGAGTAGGTGTATCTCTTTTCTATGAATTAAATCCAACTACAAAAGCAAAACTTGGTTACTATCAATTATTTGAAAATATTATTCAAGAAAATGATGACGTAGCTTTATGGATGTTCGATATGGAATCGCGCATTACTCCTTTATTGGAAGTAGGAGCAGATGCGTGGTATGTATGGGATAGAGGTAAAAGTGCAGGTGGTATTTCAGTTCTCGGACAGGGCTTAAATAGTCAACTCGCGGAATATAACGGTGCTGTAAGAGTGAATCTTCCAACAAAAAAATATGAAGCTGACGTAATATGGCTGGGGACACATGCATCACTAAATCGTGATTTTCTTGCAGGAAGATGGTGGGCTGATGCTTACGTTATGGCTAATCTTGGTACGATCGATACGGTATCTGAATCGACTAAGCAGGGAAGTTATGCAGATATATTTGGTGCTGCATTTAATGCAAGTTTATCATATAAGTATGGTATGACAAATAATGATAAAATCACATTAGAAGGAATGTTTACAACGGGTGATGCAAATGGAGCAAGTGATGGGACACTTAATTCAGTTATCACAGGAAACGTTTGGGGTTCTCCAACTGGAATTTATAGCTCTCATAAAGCATTATTATTATTTCCCGATCCACAGGTTGTAAATAGATATTATTCCGCTGTTCATGATATCTCCAATATGGGGCTTGGTGTTACTGCCGGATTCTTATCGTTGACCAAAGACTTCATACCGAATAAACTCAGTGGTAAATTGGGATTTGCCGCCGCATTATCTAATGTTACACCTAAAGGCGGTTCTTCGTTTATTGGTTCGGAAGTAAATTTCGAAGTAAAGTATAACATAAAAGTTTTCCTAACATTAGGCGTAAGTGCGGGTTATTGTGTCCTAGGTGATTTTTATAATGCACCCACTTCTACTTATAATAAAACAAGACCGAAAGACCCATGGGTCATTTTTACTTCACTTAACTGGTTAATGTTTTAGGAGGATGCGATGAAAAAATTATTAGTATTATTTATTATAACGATATTTACATTAACCGGCTGTTCAGGATTTCTTTATACTGATAAACCGGCACTTGAATTTCAAGATTTTGATTATGGTTACCCAACCAAGACTGTATTAAGCAATCCATCGATTGCTTATATTGATGCGGGACAGGGAAGTAAGACAATCATGTTGGTTCATGGATTAGCAAGTAATGCGGGATTTTGGAGATATGCTATTGCCGAATTATCAAAGGAGTATAGAGTAATTGCTGTTGATCTTCCCGGTTATGGTAAATCACAAAAAGAACCTTATCCTTATACAATTTCATTTTACGCCGAACAGATTAAAAGACTTGCCGATGAATTAAAGTTGGGTAAATTTGTTTTAGCCGGTCATTCAATGGGTGGACAGATTTCTATTATGTTTTCCTTAAAATATCCTGAGAGATTGGAGAAATTAGTTCTTGTGTCGCCCGCAGGTGTCGAAGAATTTGAAAGAGGAGAAGGCGATTGGCTAAGAAGTGTAATGACTAAAGCCGGAGTTAAGAGTACTACCGAAGATGCTGCTCGAAAAAATCTTGCAATGAATTTTTATTCATGGAATGATAAATGGGAATGGATGGTAGAAGAGCGTGTAAGAATGGCTAAAGCAAAAGATTTCGATGCATTTAGTTATGCAGTTGTCCGCTCCGTAAATGCAATGCTTGATGAACCAACATTCGATAAGATAAAAAATATCTCCGTCCCTACAATTATTATATATGGAAAATATGATGGTTTAATTCCAAATCCTTATCTCAATCCGGGATTTACAGCCGATGTATTCAAATGGGGAGCGGAGCAGAATCCATTAATCCAGTTACATGAAATAGACGAAGCGGGACATACATTACAAATCGAAAAACCGATTGAATTCAGTAATGCAGTAAAGGAATTTGTTAAGTAGAGATGCAATTTCCACAATTTAAATATGATTTTGAATATTCCATTATTGATATTGGTGAACATATTAAAATTGCATATCGTGATGAAGGGGAGGGCGAGAATACTCTTCTCTTCATTCACGGTTTATCAAGTTACATCCCTGCATGGAATAAATTAATTCCCGAATTGAGCAAAAAAAATCGGTGCATTGCGATTGATCTTCCCGGTTATGGTAAGTCTTCTCAAGGAATTTTTTCGGGAAGTGTGAACTATTATAATTCTATTATTTTTCGATTCATAAAAAAAATGAAATTGGAAAATGTTACTCTCGTAGGGCACTCGATGGGGGGACATTTAGCAATGGCTTTAGCTCTTGCATATCCCGATGCAATTAAAAGTCTTATATTAATAGCTCCAGCGGGATTAGAAACTTTCACTGAAAAAGAAAAAGAATGGATATTAGAAAATTCCAACCCCAATTTTTATTACTCCGCTGGCGATGAACAGATAATTAATGCATTCAAATCTAATTTTTTCGATATGCCGGATGATGTATGGCAAATGATAAATGATAGAATAGATATGAGGGGATATCCAAATTTCATGGATTACTGCCATATTATTTCTAATTCATTAAAAGGATTATTAGATGAGCCTGTAAATAAATACCTAAATAAAATTACGCAGCCTTCTCTAATATTCTTTGGAAGAAATGATAAATGGATACCGAACAAATATCTGCATAAAGAATTGACCACTGAAGATATTGCAAACATTGGCAGAAATATGATTCCGAAATCAAAAGTTATTATGCTAGATAATTGCGGACATTTTATTCCTTATGAATCTCCGGAAGTTATAATAAAAGAAATTGAAGATTTTCTAACAAAATAAAGATTTTCATTTTAGTGAAATAAAATCCGGTAATTATTTCAAAATGTGGAATTATTCGATATAATCTCTTATTATAGCAAATAATTTTATGAAGATATTATATAATGGATAAAAACGAACATATTTATGCGATATTTGGTGCCTCGGGAGATCTTACAAAACGAAAATTAGTACCTGCAATCTATTCTTTATTCATTCAGAAGCTGCTGCCAAAAAAGTTTATTCTACTCGGTCTCTCCAGAACTAATTATAGTGATGAGCAGTTTAGAGATAAGATGAAATCAGCTATTTCAGAATTTGATGAATCAGAAGATGGTTCTAAAATTGATGAATTCATAAAACATATATACTATATGTCATTCGATTCTGAAAAAGGCGATGAATACGAAAACCTAAAGGAAAAATTAAAAAAATTAAGAGATGAAAAAGAAATAAATGGCAATACGGTTTTTTATCTATCCACACCGCCGGAATTATATAGTGTTATTCCAAAGTATCTCGCCCAAGTTAATTTAAATGACCAATCAGACGGATGGAAAAGAATAATAATCGAAAAACCTTTTGGTACTGATTTAGAATCTGCAATTAAACTTAAGAATGAACTTTTAGAGGATTGGCTCGAAGAGCAGATTTATCGTATAGATCATTATCTAGGTAAAGAGACTGTTCAAAATCTTTTAGTTACACGTTTTTCAAACGGTATTTTTGAACCGTTATGGAATCGGAATTATATACATCATATCGAAGTTACATCGGCTGAGAGTATCGGAGTGGAAAAAAGGGGCGGATATTATGACTCGTCTGGTGCACTAAAGGATATGGTACAGAATCATTTATTGCATATTGTTGGAATGGTTGCTATGGAACCACCATCATCATTGGATGCTGATTCTATTAGGAATGAAGTACTAAAAGTTTTTCAATCACTTCGTCCCATAAAAAAAGAAAACATTAAAAATTGCACAATTCGAGGACAATATCTTTCTTCTAATATTAAAGGAGAACATGTTTTGGGTTATCGTGAAGAAGAAGGAGTAGATAAATCTTCAGATACCGAGACTTATGCTGCAATAAAATTTTATATAGATAATTGGCGTTGGGGAGGAGTTCCATTTTATATCCGCACCGGGAAAAGATTACCAACACGCGTTACAGAGGTTGTAATTCATTTTAAACCTACTCCACATTTTCTATTCGCAAAAGAAGAAGTTACAGATGAAAGTAACTTATTAGTTATCAGGATTCAACCCGATGAAGGTATATTATTAAAGATTGGGATGAAAACTCCCGGTAATGGCTATGAAGTCCAAAACGTAAATATGGATTTTCATTATTCAGATCTAAATGGAGTAAGAATTCCTTCGGCTTATGAAAGATTAATAGGTGATACAATAAAAGGGGATTCCACTTTGTTTGCGCGTTCGGAGGAAGTATTAGAAGCATGGAAATTCCTTCAGCCTGTAATTGATTCTTGGAAGGAAGATGAAACCCCTCTTTATGGATATCCTGCAGGTACTTGGGGACCTGAGCATGCTGATGACTTAATTGAAGAAAAGAATTTAACTTGGCGGTATCCTTGTAAAAACCTTTCAGACGATGGAATATATTGTGAGCTATAAATGAATAAAATCATTAAGGTTTTTAATTCTCGTAATTTATTATCGGATTTTTTTGCAAAAGAAATATTGAAGCAATCGAGTTCACTTGATGAAGGAAATTTCTTATCGATTGCATTTTCCGGAGGTTCTACTCCCAAGAAGGTATTCGAATTTATTAGTGATAATTATAAAAATAAAATTCCTTGGGAAAAAGTAAAGATATTTTGGAGCGATGAAAGATGCGTTTCGCCTGAGGATAAAGAAAGCAATTATAAAATGGCTTATGATGCTTTAATAAAAAATATCTCGATTCCAGAAAGAAATATTTTTAGAATTTATGGCGAAACCGATCCTTCTGAAGAAGAAGTTCGATATAAATTTGTACTAAGGGGGAATATCCCTTCAACTAATAAAATACCATCATTTGATATAATGATGTTGGGACTTGGAGATGATGGACATACTGCTTCAATATTCCCAAACAATATTTCATTATTTAATTCAGACAAGATATGTATTAATACAAAGCATCCCGAATCAGGGCAAGAGAGAATTACATTGACCGGGAAAGTAATTAATAATAGCAAAAATGTTTATTTTTTTGTTACCGGTAAAGGTAAATCAAAAATAGTGAAAGAAATTCTTAATGAAGGCAATTCCAACAAAATCTATCCAGCATCTTTAGTTGAACCCTCGAACGGAAATTTATATTGGTTATTGGATAAAGGTGCGGCATCAGGTATAAAAAAAAATAGAAATGAGAAATAATGCTGAAAGCACAGGGCATGCAAAAATCAATTAGATTAATACTATTTATTTATCTATTTATATTTATTCTTTCCATAATATCAAGTGTCTTTTATTATCGTTTGCTCTCTGCTCAATTGATAAATGAGCGGTATGAATACATTTATTCATTAGCTCAATCTAAAGTATCACGAATTGAACAATGGATAGACGAAAGAATCTTTGATGCAGAGAGAATTCATTCAAGTTCACTTCTGCCTTTATTATTTGATAATTCCGGCTATTCATCTGAATTTAAAAAACATGAATTAAATAAATGGTTTTATTCTTATAATCGATTTATGTATTACGATAAAATTGTTATCGTAAATCCAAAAGGCGAAAAACTATTTTCATCACCTTCTGAATTATCACTGAATATATTTGATAAGGAATTAATCAATGAATCAATAAATTCCGATCAAGTAATATTTTCTGATTCGAGGGATTCATCAAAAGTGGATAGTTTATCAAAAATTTACATACCGATAACAAAAGATAAAGCAGCAAAGATCGAAAGTAGTTTAGCAATTGTACTTTCCGTAAATCCAAAGAAAGCATTAAAATCGATAATTATTCAAGACAAAGGGAATGCCAAATCTTTAGAAAATATTTTAATGAAAACTATCGGTGATACATTAGTGTTCATAAGTCCTTATACCTACTATGGAAGCAAAGCATTAATAAATGTTTCTACTATTAATGAAGATAAAAAAATAGTTAAAGGAATAGACCTTAATAATACTGAAGTAATTGCACGCTTTAGCAAAATAAAGCATGCCAATTGGTTATTGCTAACAAAGATTGATAAGGAAGAATTTTATCTACCTGTAAAGGGCTTTAGAAATACGATTATTTTGGTTACAATAATATTCGATTTATTAATCGCAATGATATTAATTTTTATATGGCGAAAAAGTATAATTGAAAATTATAGGAGAATGTATCAATCGGAAATGGAGCGGCTGAAATCCGAAAATCGATTTGATTCTCTCGTAAAAGGGATAAAGGACTATGCGATTTATATGATGGATAAGGATGGCTATATTAAAAGTTGGAATGCCGGTATGGAGAAAATTAAAGGATACAATGAAACCGATATAATAGGTAAACACTTTTCTATTTTTTATCAGCCTGAAGATAGAGCAAAGAACAGACCTGCTCGATCATTGAGACTAGCATCCGAAAACGGTTTTTACGAAGAAGAAGGATGGAGAATCAGAAAGGATGGTTCGAGGTTTTGGGCTGATATTTATATTACTCCACTTTATGATAGTAAAAATAATATTTATGGTTTCATAAAAATAACACGTGATTTGACTCTTAAGAGGGAATATGAAGAAAGATTAAGGCAATCGGAATCTGAATTAAGAGGACTTGCGGCTCAATTGCAAAATGTAAGGGAAGTAGAAAGAGAAAATATTGCTCGTGATGTTCATGACGAATTAGGGCAATTACTTTCGGGAATTAATCTAAATATTTTATTCTTACGGGATCTTTTAGACAGGGAGAATGATGAAACGAAAGAGGATTTACATAAGCATCTTCTAGAGATTAAAAATATGGTTGATAAAGGGATCCAGTCGGTACGAAATATTGCCGAAGGGCTTCGCTCTTATGTCCTAGATCATCTTGGTTTGATTCAGGCAATTAGGGAGTATTGTAAAGAATACCAAAATATTAGCAAGATTAATTGTAAGTTTACTACATCAACCGAAGAGATAAAAATTCCATCAGAAAAAAGTATTACAATTTATCGGATAGTTCAAGAAGCTTTGACTAATGTAATGCGCCATTCAAAAGCTACTGAAATTGAAATTGATTTTGTGTATAATAATGGAATATTATTTTTTAGTTTTGCCGATAATGGGATCGGTATCAATTTAGAAGAAAATAAAAATAAAAAAACTTTTGGAATTTTAGGAATGAAGGAAAGGGTTACTTCTCTTAATGGCTCTTTTGAAATTAAAAATAGCGGTAAGGGAACTACAATCAAAGTATCAATTCCAATTTAACAAACAATATAGAGAGTAAAAATGGATATAATTATAACAGATGATCATAAAGTAGTACGCGAAGGTTTAGCAAAAATCTTTTCTCTTCAAAAAGAATTTAATGTAATCGGTGAAGCAGCAAGCATAAGGGAATTATTTGATTTATTGGAAAAGAAAGTACCTGATATTATTACTCTCGATATTTCGCTGCCTGATAGAAGCGGACTTGATTCGATTAAAGATATAAAGGCACTTTACCCAGATGTAAAAATTATGGTATTCAGTATTTATCAAGATGAAACTTTTGGGCATCGTTCTTTATTAATGGGAGCGGATGGTTATTTAAGTAAGAGTGCAGACCCTAAGGAGATCGTCTCTGCTATTAAAAAAATATATAGCGGCGGAAAACATCTAAAGCAAGAAGTACTTGAAGATATTTTACTCAATAATAATAGTGCTACCGAGCCACTCTATAAAAAATTATCCGACCGTGAGTTTGAAGTGTTACGAATGATTGGACAAGGTGAAAAGCTTACAACGATAGCAGATAAACTTAATCTAAGTGTTAATACAATTGCTTCATATAAATCCCGAATACAAGAAAAATTAAATATAAATTCAACGGCTGCTCTTATTAAATATACACTTGATAATCGGCTTATATAGATAAATATTTGTAGTAAAATCCACTACACGAATATCGCTTTTTATGTTGCGATCTTAATATTATTTAATTTGCAGATAGATTTTCCTCCTTAATTTACTTTTGTACTAGAACAAATAAGTAAAATACCTTTTAAGGAGGAAACAATGACAATACAAGATAAATCTTACGTAAAAATATTATCATTCTTATTGATTGCAATAAGCTTGGTTTTAGCAGTAGGATGTTCTGAAGACGACGGTCCCACTGAAGTTAATGCTAATGGAAATTCTCAGGTTGAAGGGACTGTATATGGCGATCAGAGCTTATCAAAAGTGTTAGCGAAGGCAGGTTCTGCAGATGCTGTTAGTGGAGCAGTTGTGATACTTGCACAAGTTCAAGCAGATGGATCATTAAAAACTGTATCTAATAAAAGTGTTACCACTAATTCAGAAGGCAGATTTTTAGTTGAGACGAATCTAGATGGTGCGAAAAATTTAGTAGTTGTTGCAACAAAAGATAATATGAAATGGAAAGCAGTATTATCCGCAGAGGTAAAGAAAAACACAAAAGTATATTCTCCGCCCGTAAATAAAGATTCCGATTCACGAGCCGATCTATATATATCATTAGCCGCCGAAGGAAAAACAGAACCTTCATCAGTAAGCGATTTTAACGTAATTGCAAATTCTAATGTTTTAGTTAATTTATTATTAACTACATACTTAAACGCATTACAATCAGTTAATACAAAAGTAAACGAATCCGGCGGAGCAAAAGCAGAATTTAAAGCTAGCATATCATCATCTGCATCTACGAGTGCAGCCGAGAGTGCATACATAGCATATTATACAAAGATTAAGACTTTAGTAGAAACTTCACTGGTAGGAGCCACCCCATCCCAACTCAATGCAGCCACAGATATCATCATCCTCACAAACTTGCAGTAAAACCCCCTTCGATAAGAGGCTGATTCATTTCGGAACCAGCCTCTTTCTTTTTTATAGATTCTTCCGCTATCAAATCAAATTTTCTCGTTAATCAAGAAAAATACTTTTTTACTAAATACATTATTGTTGCATTAATGCGGGCGCTTCTTAGTTAGGCTGTGGCATAATTACGACACATCTATTTATTTGCTCTTAAATCCCTCTGAAAATTTAAATAATACCCCACATCTTAAATTGGTATAGTTATTGTTATATAGCTATTGCACATTAAATAGGGGTCCGAAAATGAAGTACAAAATTTTATATCTATTTTTATTCCTAAACTTTGTGGTTATATCAAAAACTAATTCTCAAGATATACCTAAATGGCAGCTCGATATAGACGAGCCAATTGAATATTATGAATTTATACAAGACAGTAAACTTCTATTCATCACTAGTGGAGAATATGTTTGGTGTTATAATGCCGAAACGGGAGCCGAAGCTTGGAAAATGGAAGTTGATGGTTTTGACGAAGAGGGCATTAGTTTACTCATAGGCGAATTCTATTTAACCAATTCTGATAATAAATTGCAAGCCTATGATGCTATAACCGGTAAACTACTTTGGGAAAATGAATATAAGGGAATAGATCAGGAAGATTATAGCCAAATATTCTTTGTTATGAATGACGCTATCTTAATTTATGGCGAGAATAAGCTTGGTATTGATCTTAATACAGGAAAAGAGCTTTATAGAATTGAATTTGATTTTTGGGGTGACTTAGTCGATAGAGGCACTTACAATTATTCTGTTATTGAAAGCCAAAAAAAACTCTTAGTTTATGAAGATTCTGAAATTTGTTCTCTTTATGATATAACTTCGGGGAAGAAATTATATTCCGGTGAAGACTATGATATAAATTCGGATCTTATCAAGGCAGGTTTGAAATGGTCATATAAAGATAATAAAGAAACTGCTTACTTGATGGTCCTGGATAATGGGGCAGTGTTCCTCGATTTGGTTAATAATAAAGAGGTTGCTCGATTAGAATTTGATATCGATGGAGATAAAAATGTGATTATCCCCACGACTCAAGGTGCTGCTATAATGGGTGAGGAAAAACTTGTTCACTTTAATTTTACTAATCATAAAATAACTGAAGTTAATTTCCCGTTTGATGATGTTCGTACTTTAAGTTCTGCTCAAACAAATGGTAAGGATATTTTAATCCTTGGTCTTGGTGATCAGATGGCGGCAGTTGATCTTGTAGAAGGGAAAATATTATGGCAGACAAAAGAAGACGATCCTCAGTTTGAGGGTTATGCTCATCGTTACATTGCTATGGATGGAGATAACATTCTTATTGCGTATAGCAGAGCAAGATTAATGTCTTCTGATAGCGGTACTTACATTTATCTTCTAAGTATAAATACGATTACAGGAAAAGTAAATTATAAAACACCGGTGGTGCTTTCTAGTATGGCTCTTTCCGATTTTACTCGTGGATTAACTAAAGCACTTACAGGTATGATGGGCACTTTTTTCAATGTTGTTACTGCAGGTGCAGCAGTGAATTCTTATGATGCAATTAATAATATGATGGGATATAGTAATATTGGATTTGAATATAATTACTTTCTGTATAAAGATGATGTCATTTTCGAGATCAGAGCAAAGGAAAGTATGATGGACCCGAAAACAAGAAATGAACCGGGAGAAGGTTTTATTCGCGTTAATAAGAAAACAGGTGCAGTAGTATATTCTACATATTTCGAATTGTGCGATGGTTTTGTGCATATTAATAATCTTGCTCCTGTTGCATATTACGATAACCTGGTTTTCTTAGCCGGCGAGGAAAAACTTGTTGGATTTAACCTCGATTCCGGAAAAATAATGTGGACTCTTGGTGAAGAAGCCGGTTTTGTTGCTGACCTAATGCTTATCGATGACGTTTTATATACAAAATTCGGTATAGCAGATTATAGTATTTATCTCGATAAAGATGATGTAACAATAAAAGAGAAATTTTCAGAAGACCCATTTGGATTTATGGCTATCGATGCAAAAACTGGAAAAATACTTTGGAAAGTAAATACTGAAGTGGACCCGAGTCTTCAGACTCCGCAGTTCTCGCTTGAAAATTATTATGATGAAAAAGCCAATCGATTATATTTTGCCGATGAGCAGAATGTATATGCTCTTAAACTCGGGAGAGACGGAGGTAAGTACGATTGGCAATATAATCTCGAGAAAAATGATCTTGGCGAAATGGAGTTTGAAGAAACTTATGCAGTTCAGGAATCTTGGATAGGCAGTGTCCCACGTACCACTTCAACATCTACTTATGTAGGTGGTGGATGGGTAATGACTACGACAAAAACTACGGGAGGTATTAGTCTTAGCGGTACAGATCAGTTTTTACAAGAAGCCGAGGGTGCCGAACTAACAAATACATATAGAAGCTGGGGTAATTATTATGGCGTTTCTGCCAGAAAATGTTTGAATGTTCTTTACGGACAAGATAATATTTTGATTATTGCACCCGAAGGTTATGCCATGCTTAATACCAAAGATGGTAGTGAAGTCTGGAAAACGAAATGGGATTATGACAATAAAGAAGTTAGCTATATCCCAAAACTTCTAAATAATTCAATAGTTTATTGCTTGGATGAAGAGCTTGTATCATTAGATATTAAGACCGGCAAAAAGAGATGGAATGCCGAAGAAGATGAAAAATCAAAATATTTCCTTTCGCCTAATAAGAAATTTTTATACTCAATCTATGATGAGCAGATATCAGCTTACCCGATAGATTAATATCTAAAAATCAAAAATAATAAATGCAAAATTCAGGGGCTTCTATAAGCCCCTTTTTATTATTTAATCAATCTCATTGGAATTATCTCCATATTGCTTTTACTTGCTTATATAATTACTTTAACACGAACATACTTTTTTATTGTTATGTTAAGAACTTTTTATGTAAAGGGAAAGAATGAAAAAGAAAAACGAGGCTAAAATAGAGATTAAAACTAATTCAGATGCTGATGATGCAACAGTAATTAAGTCCGATAATAAAAATAATTCATTCTTTACGGTTGGAATAGGAGCTTCAGCGGGTGGGCTTGATGCTTTAGAAAAATTATTCAGTAATCTTAGTCCCGCTACCGGGATGGCTTTTATCATAGTATCACATCTTGACCCAAATCATATCAGTATAATGCCCGAGCTAATTCAGAAATATACAGATATGAAATTGCTCCAAGCAAAAGAAGGAATGCAGATTAGGCCTAATCATATTTACGTTGCTCCCGCCAATTTTGAGATTGGTCTTTTAAATGGGAAGATTAAACTTACTCCACCAATCGAAGCCCATGGATTCAGATTACCGATAGACTTTTTTTTCAAATCTCTTGCGAAAGATTTCAAAAAAAACGCAATTGGAATTATTCTTTCGGGGATGGCTTCTGATGGAACTCAAGGGATTAAGGCAATAAAAAATGAATTAGGGATGGTAATTGCTCAAGAGATTAATTCAGCAAAGTTTGATGGGATGCCTTCAAGTGCAATTAGAACCGGACTTGTGGATTATATATTACCTCCGGAGAAGATACCTGCCCAGTTACTAGCTTATTCAGACAACAAAGTGGAAGGAATTTTCTTTGAGCAAATTTCTGAAGATAACTTTTCTGATTATCTTAAAGAGTTATATTCTATTTTACTCTCACATACCGGTCATGATTTTTCCCATTATAAAATAAATACTATCCAAAGAAGATTGGAGCGAAGAATGGCTCTATCTCAATTAAATAATATATCTGATTATATTAAATTATTAGAAAATAATCCCGAGGAAATAGAAAATTTATTTAGTGAGATTCTAATCGGAGTTACAAATTTCTTTAGAGACTCCGAATCATTCGTAATTCTGAAAGAAGAAATTTCAAAAATAATTTTACATAAAGAAAATAATGATAATTTACGTATATGGGTACCGGCTTGTTCGACTGGTGAGGAAGCTTATTCTATAGCTATCATTGTTAAAGAATGCCTTTCTGAAATGAAAAAGTTTCTTAACGTGCAAATATTCGCCACTGATATCGATAATAATGCAATAGAGAGAGCAAGGAAAGGTTCTTATATAGGTATTAATTCTGATCTATCTAAAGATAGGTTAGAAAGATTTTTTAAGTTTGATGGCAATTTATTTCATATTAAAAAAGAAATTCGAGAAATGATAGTCTTTGCCCCGCATAGCATAATCAAAGATTCCCCCTTTACTAATATGGACCTTATTTCATGCAGAAATATTTTAATATATTTTGATAATATTCTGCAAAAAAAAATTATTCCTCTTTTTCACTTTAGTTTAGTTAATAACGGTATTCTGTTTCTTGGTTCTTCAGAAACAATAAGCGGATTTTCCGACCTTTTCTTATTAGTCGATAAAAAATGGAAAATCTATAAAAAAAGAGATTCAATTTATTCTTCTCGTCCATATATAGAATTCCCTTTTTCGCCTTCATTCAAAAAAATTACCGAATCAGTTATGAAAAAAATTGAAGTAAGTAATATTTCTGAATTATCTGAAAGAATAATTTTGCAAAATTACTATGTTGATTGCGTTATTATTAAAGAAAATGGTGATATTATCTATACTTATGGCAAGACGGGCAAGTATCTTGAACTGCAGAATGGTGAAGCAAAGATGAATATTTTTGATATGGCTAAAGAAGGTCTAAGACAAGAATTAATGTATATAATACGAAAAGCATCATCTTCCGTTAAGGCAGTTCATAACAAAGAGATAAAAATTAAAATTTATGATGATTATCGTTTGATAAATATTGGTATAAAAAAAATATTACCTCCATTGAATAAAGTAGGTGACTTTCTAGTAACTTTTGAAGAAATAAGAGTACCAAAAAACAAAGTTTTAGATGATAATACTAAGTTTGACATCAATAGTGAAACAATTATTAAAGAACTTGAACGCGAATTAAAATCTGTAAAAGCTAATCTTAGGATCGTAATAGAAGATTTAGAATCTTCTAATGAAGAATTGAAATCGGCAAATGAAGAGATGCAATCTACAAATGAAGAGATGCAATCTACTAATGAGGAATTAGAAACCTCAAAAGAAGAACTGCAATCTTTGAATGAAGAATTAATAACGGTTAATACTGAACTTCAGAGTAAGAACGAAGAGCTCTCCACGATAAATGATGATATGAAAAATCTCCTTGATAGCATTAAAATACCAACTATATTCCTAGATAATAGTCTTAATATAAAAAGATTTACTTCACATGCCTCAAAAGTGATAAATCTTATTCCCTCAGATATAGGCAGACCGATAAGCCATATAGTAACAAATCTTAAATATGATAATTTAATAATGGATGCTACCGAAGTGCTGAATACGCTTACATATAAAGAGATTGAACTTCAAACGAAAGAAGGGATTTGGTATCAAATGAGAATTTTACCATATAGAACCACAAGTAATATTATCGATGGAGTAGTAATTACTTTTACAGAAATCAATAAACTTAAAACCGCAATCGATGAAATAACTAAGTTAAATAAAAAATTAGGAACTTCGGTAGAATATGTAGATAATATAATTAATACCATTAGAGAGTCTTTTTTAATACTTGATGAAAGCTTAAAAATAGTCTCTGCTAATCGGTCATTTTATAAAATATTTAATATAATTCAAGAAGAAATCGAGGGGAAATATATTTATGAACTTGATAGAAATTGGGATAAGAAAGAATTACGCGACTTACTCGAAGAAGTAATTCCTAAGAGCAAGTATTTTGAAGATTTTGAATTGGAATATAAATCACCGGGAAGGGGAAGTAAAAAATTATTACTTAATGCTCGTCAAATTTTGACTGGAGATGATGGAACAAAATTGATACTATTGGCTATTCAGCAGAAATGAAACAATTATTTTTTGAAAAGAACTATTAGGGAGGTACTAATGGCGAAGAACATTAATTCACAGAAGAAAAAATTTGTAATAAATGAGAAAGTAGAAGAAATTCAAGAACTTATTCAATTATTACAAATTCATCAAATAGAATTAGAGCATCAAAACGAAGAACTAAGGGCAACGCAGCAAGAATTAGAGATATCTCGCAACCGATATATATTACTATTTGATCTATCTCCAATACCATATTTTATCTTGGATAAAAATTCTTTGATCAAAGATGTAAATATTAGTGGTTCCAAGATTTTAGATATCGTAAAAAAACGTTTAATTAATAGAAATATTTCATTTTTCATTCCTCAAAAAGAGAGATATGAATTCGGGAAATTTATTAATTCTCTATTTGATTCACATGAGAAGCAGACTTGCGAAATAAAACTTATTAATAAAAATAAGAAAATTTTTGAAGTGATAATTGAAGGCATTGTATTAGAAAACAGTACCGATGAAGTTCAAACATGCCAGATAGCAATAATTGATTTTACTAACCAGAAAAAATTTGAAAATTCATTAATGAATTCAGAAAAGAAATTGATAGCTAGTAACGATTCAAAAGATCGATTTTTCTCGATCTTAGCTCATGATCTTAGAAGTCCTTTTCAATCCTTACGCAGTACGACAGATTATCTTGCCAAAGAGAATAAGTCCTTAAATTCAGATGAGATTTCAGAATTATGTTATGGATTAAATAATAACTTAATAAATCTTTATGATCTATTAAATAATTTGCTGCGTTGGACAATGATTCAAAGAGATCTAATGGTGTTCAATCCAATTATTTGTTCTATTAATAAAATTATTAAAGATAGTCTTGAGGTAATTAGGATTTCCGCAAATAATAAAAAAATTACAATTAAAAATAACGTTAATGAAGAGTTAAAAGTAAGATGTGATATTGATATGTTTAAGCTGGTAATAAATAATTTGATTACTAATTCTGTTAAGTTCACGCCAATAGGTGGTGAGATAACAATTGACGCTTCTGAAAAAGAAGATTATGTTGAAGTATCTATTTCAGATAATGGTATAGGTATTGATAAGAATAACATAGATAAAATTTTTAATTTTACTACGCCTTATTCTACAGAGGGGACTAAAGGAGAAATGGGTACAGGATTAGGCTTAGCTCTTTGTAAAGAATTTATAGAAAAAAACGGAGGCAGGATTTGGTTTAATAATAATGAAGGACAAGGCACTAAATTTTCATTTACTTTACCTATCAACTAAGTTTATAATTTAAATTCTTTTGTAGCTATTTCTGGTTTAATTTAGTTTTATTAGGGTTATTCATTTTCCTTTCTATGATATTATTCAATTTTCAGTTAAATTGTAATAGTGAATTTTATATATTATTAACTCCTCAGGGAAATTCAAGTAAAAAATTAAAATAGAGGTAATTTAGGTAAGGAGAAAAGATGTCAACATTAGCAGAAGTTTATTTAGAAAAAGAGAAAGCATTAATCGATCAGCTTTATGATAAAATCGAAAATAACATTAGGGAGATGAAAAAAATTCCTTACTTAGATTCAGATGGCAATCCAAAAGAAGAAGCACTCGAATATTTTGTTATCACACCTGAAGCTATTACCTTTAATAAAAGACAAGGAACTAAAAGGAAAGATAAAATTACTACAAAAGAATTAAGAGATGCACTTAAAAATTCTTTAAGAATCGGCGCCGATATAACGAAAGCAAAAATAAATAAGACTTATGGAAAATCAACTTTTGCAGGCACTCCGCTTTATCTGTTCTTAAATATCGTTTATGATGAAATCCAAAAGAGAAGCATTGTAGGCGAAGAGATTGAGCATCAGACTTTTGGAAATTGCATGATCGAATCAATGGAGCTTGAGAATGATTTCATGCTTTTAAAAACTTATGATGATACCAAAAAAGTATCGATGAATTACATCACTCTCAATCCTGCAGACGAAGCAAAAATCAGGAATAAAATCGGCGGCTAGAGTTAATTAGTAACTAATACAATACTCTTTACAATTAAGCAGGCGATAAAAATATTTTTCTATAAATTACTTTTTATTGTCCACATATTCAAGAATGTCAGCTGGCTGGCAATCAAGTGCCTTACAAATCGCCTCCAATGTGCTAAAGCGAATCGCTTTAGCTTTTCCCGTCTTTAATATAGAAAGGTTAGAAAGTGTTAGCTCAACTTTTTCTGAAAGTTCATTAAGCGACATTTTCCGCTTTGCCATCATTACATCTAAGTTTACAATTATTGGCATGGCTTACACCGTCAGTTCGTTTTCATTTTGTAATTCTATTCCCTTTTTGAAAATAGTTGCAATAACATAGATTATAGCAGCCATCAATACGAAAGCTTGGCTATCAACCCAGAACTGATTCAGTTGACCGATTTCATATCCTCGATTTTGCAAGTAATTAGCAGTCTCTCTAGCTATGTAACTTAATAGCCCTATTGATAGAGTGAAATAACTAATATGCATAATCTGCTTTGATACATAACTATTGAATGGTTTCTCCAAATCGAGATGGCTTATAAGATTGATGACTATATAAAATAAATATGCTTTGGAAATGGAGATGACTAATATGAAAGAGTACATTATATAAAATGCCCATTTGCTGAGACTATACATCTCACTTAAGTCTAATTTTTGATATAAGTTTTGGACGAATACCGGTTCATATAAACTGAAAATAAAATTGACTACTAATCCTCCGGCTTCAATACATAAACCGACGAAAATGATCCAAGCCACAATGCTTAGGACTGTGAATACGAAATTACTATTTTTTGTTTTCATTGTTCCTCGCTAAATTGATTTCGTAAATATAATAAATATTTATTGAAAAACAATAAAAATATATCAAACAACGGCAAATATTTATGAAATTACATTTTTGTGGCATAATTAATTAGTAAGAATATTATGAGGGGAAATTTCTAAAAACAATTCACTAAAGGATAGCAATCTCCATTTTATACTTGCACTTTGGAGACATAAAATTAAGTTAGTGGTAAATAAAGAACACAACGGAATAAAATATATAGATAGTTCATTTTATTTTGAATAGGCGTAAAGCTCTAAAATTCGTTCTTCCATCTGACACTTTCTTCTGCATCAATTGAGGTGGAAAGAAATTTGAGTTAACGACAGTAATATTACGGTAATTCTTTCGGTTCAGCTTTTTTGACTATTTCCGTTATTGTCTTATAATAAATTAAATCTAATTCTTCTTTAGGATATGTTTGAAAACTCGCAGATCTATTCATAGCTGTTTCACAGGTTGAATATATTAATTCCCGAATAACTCTCGAGCTGCCAAATAATAAAGATTCAGGTAAGCTTTCGGGATCAATATTGTTAGTTACTTCAAATTCTTGTTTCATTTTCTCTCCAAGTAAATTCATATAATCCGAACCTCGAAGAATATGACTCTATAACCGAATTATATTAAGATTAATGATTGAATCTAATGATTAAATTTAATATTTACAATAAAAAATATTAATAGATTTTGGAATACTCCTTGAACCATATTTACAACAGGTATTAAATGCAATTGAAAAGGATGACAATGAATGGATATGGAATACAAAAAAAAGTTCAAGAAATTAATAAGAAGAATATTCATGTATTTATATTTCCCGAATACGATCATTCACTTGAGTTTCTCGCTTGGGTAGTAAGAAAAACATTGCCAGATGGATTAAAAACATTGTTTGAAGAAATCGAAAAATTTTAATACTGTTATGCGTATAAGCATTTTGGCGAGTTAGAGATGTGAAATATAAAAATGAAGATTATAAAAAAAGCCCAAGATTTGAGAGTCTTGGGCTTTTTTATTTGCGGAGAGAGCGAGATTCGAACTCGCGGTAGAGTATAACCCCTACGACGGTTTAGCAAACCGTTGGTTTCAGCCACTCACCCATCTCTCCATGCGTACTTAGCTGTATTATTCTTTTTAAGAATCCTAAATTACGAAATTCTTCTCTTAATAAGCAACAATCTTTCTCAATCAACAAAGGAAATAAATATATCTATATATGGAAATACAATTTATAAGTAAGTCTAAAATTCCTTCCTGCTTCGGGCATGATTGATTTTACTCTCGATAAATGATTGCGATATTCTTTATTTAATATATTATCCACTGTCAAACTCATATTATGAATCGTTTCGCCCGATTCAAAGCTATATTGAACGAAAGCATTTGCTACTGCATATCCGGCAGTGTATTCCTCAAACTGATCCAATTTCTTTTGGCTATTTGCAAGCTCAATACTTATTCCGGTAATAAGTTGATCGCTAGCATAAGATAATTCAATCAATCCCTTCAAAGGCGGGATTTGTGGCAGGGGTGAACCGTTTTCCAATTCACCAATTGTATAACTTCCCGAAGCAGTGAATTTTAATTGTTCTGTGATATATAATTCTGCTTGCAGTTCGCTTCCATAAAGTTTCGCTTCCACTCCCGAGGTAACATAAATAGGGAGGAAAGTGGCGTAATTAATCTCACCGCTATTACGAGGAATTATATAATTAGTAAAATAATTTCCATAAAAACTTAAGTGAAAGAAGAGCGAACCGAACTTATGATAAGCAAAAAACTCTCCGCCATAACCTGATTCTGATTTCAGATTTGGATTGCCAATTTCATAAGAATAAGCTGCCAGATGAGGTCCTTCGGAGAATAGTTCTTCGATTGTGGGAGTACGTGAAGTTTTACTAATGTTTGCCCCAATAAAAACTTTAGGTGAAATTTCAATCAATCCCGAAAACGATGCGGATAAATTATAGAAATCCAATTCTTTAATTGCTCCGATTGCCGAATTTTGTTTCTTTCTTAATGGACTAATATTATCATAGCTAAAACGGAGAGAAGATTCTAAATGTAGCTTTTCACTAATATGTATCTCTTGAAATATATATCCTGCAATATTGAGGGAATTAGTAGGAGACGTAAACACATATCCGCCTGCAGTAAATTTTCTATAATCGGATGATACTCCAATGATACCTTCGCTGAAAGGTTTTATCTCATTATTGTGAAACTCAAGATATCCTGAATAGTTTTCAATTCTAAATTCAGAGCCGATTTTGCCCGAGCTTTCAAATTCCTGATGACGGTAAACTGTACCTGTAAATCCTAAATCAAATTTATCGAATGAACAGTTAGGTAAAATATAATTCAGACGAGTATTAAGCTGCCTCCGAAACATTGATATATCGACTCCATTAGGATGCGCTCCTACAAATCCGCCCGGAACGCCATAGTCCAATTCATAATTATTAAACGAAGCACCGAATGAACTTCCACCGAAGAAATAATTTGCTCCGCCGCTGAAATTAAGGTTTTCCGAAGAGGAGTTGTTTAATGTTCCAATTGGTGTGAAGAGATCGGAAGTCTTCCGTTTTGAAAAGTTAAGTTTTACTGCAACAGGAGATAATGGAATTTCGGCAGATAGATCCCCTAATTTTCCTTTATTAGCCGATTCAATATAAAATCCCGATGTACCATAAAAAGAATCATGAATCTTATCGGGTATCTCATTTTTGATAATATTTACAATACCGCCGAATGAATTAGAGCTTTTTGAAAGTACTTTAGGACCGCGGATAACTTCGATTCGTTCGGAGCTGAATGGTTCAATTGTAACGGCATGATCGGGAGAAGTAGCCGAGAGGTCGATTGTCTTTACTCCATCTTCACTAATAAAAACTCTATCTCCACCGAGACCTCTGATAACGGGACGAGCAGGAGCAGGTCCCATTGAACGCACTGCTAAACCGGTTTCATTCTTTAATGTTGATGCTAAGTTTTGACTTAGATCTTTTTGAAGCGTTTTTCCTTTAAGTACACCGGTCAATTCATTCATATCTTCGAAAAGGGAAGTAGATTTTCTATCAGAAATAACTACGGTGGAAATCTCTATTACTTTCGGAATTAAGTAGAGAATTAGATTTTGCTTGCTACTGATTTTTTTGGAATCAATGATCTCCATAAATTCTTTATAAGCAACGTGGGATACTTTTATTGTATATACATCCAAGTTCAATTCGCCAAAATTAAATACACCAGAGGAATCGGAAGTTGTAAATCGATTCATTCCAATAATTTGAACGGCGGCATTTGCCACCGGTTTATTTGTTTCGATATCAATCAATACACCTTTAACCGGACGTGAATATAATGATGCGGAAAAAATTATAAATAGGAAAAAGAATTTCACAAAATGATTAATCTTCATTATAGTTACTTCACCTCGAGCGGAATTAGTCCGGTTCGGTAATCGTTATGTCCTTCATGAACTATATAAAATTCGATAGTAGTCTTACCTTTTTTAATTCCATCGAGATGAAACTCATATCCGCCTTCTTCGCCGGGATGCTGCCAAACGCCAACAACGGATTTATCATTAATATTCCAATCGAGTTTTACTTCTTTATTAGTTGGAGGAGGAATTAATTTTTCTTCACTGTTATAGAATTGTATGGAATAGTGGTCGCTTCTTTTGCCGACTTCCGCTCTTAGAGTATCTGAGGTAACTCCTCTAAGAATTTTAATTTTAAGTGCACCGGTAGCATCAAATATTGCCATTCCTATTGCTTGGAAATGATCCTCTTGGGGAATTACCGGATTATCACCTTTTTTACATCCAAAAAATAAAATTAATATAAATATATAGCTTAATAAGAGTTTAATCTTATTGTTAATCATTATTTCTCCCAGGTAGAATTTAAACACATAAACAAAAATAAACTAAAATCAATACCAAAAAAAATGTACTGCTTTTTAAATAGCAATGTTTATTTTGTATTTCGGAAATTTAGTTAATTACTTTATTTAATAATCGGAAAAACGGATGAAGAAAATCATAATCCTTTTTATTGTTATATCTTTTTCTTTTTTAGAAAATACTTATTCACAAGATCTTGGAACACTTAGAGGGGTAGTTTCAGATTCAACTACAAGCGAAGCGCTTGCATTTGGGAACGTTATCGTTCTAGAGCTCAATAGAGGTGCTTCCACAGATTCAAGGGGATATTTCTTAATACCTCAAATACCGGCGAATAAAAATCTTACTTTAAGAGTCTCCTATGTAGGTTATTTAACAAAAGATATTTCGATTCGTTTGACTAAGGGAAAAGTAACTCAATATAATATTGCATTAAGTCCTTCTACTATTCAGATGCAGGCAGTAGAGAAGATTGGCGAAAAGGTAATTGAAAAAAACGAAACGGATATAAGTCTTCAGAGAATGGCGATCAGACAGATTGAAGCGCTTCCTCAGGGAGTGGAAACTGATGTTTTCCGTTCTTTGCAATATATCCCCGGTGTTCAATCCACAGGGGACGTATCGGCGCGGTATTTCGTTAGAGGAGGAGGAAGCAATCAAAATCTTGTATTGATTGATGGTATCACTATCTACAATCCATTCCATGCTTTAGGATTATTTTCTGTAATCGATCCCGATATGATAAACAATATTGAATTTTATAAAGGTGGATTCGCTGCTAATTTTGGAGGGCGACTTTCTTCGGTATTAAAAATTTCCACTAATGACGGCAATAAAAATAAATTCGGTGCTAAGGCATCATCGAGTTTTTTGACGGGTAAATTACTTTTAGAAGGACCAATTCCAAATGGATCATTTATACTGACCGGAAGGAAAAGCTATTCGAGCAGCATATTAAAAAAATTCTTAAATGATCAAACTGTTCCGATCGATTTTCATGATTTTTCATTCAAAGCAAACTACGCTAATCCCGATTTTATCCCTGGCAGTAAATTCTCATTCAATGGATTTTTCTCCGGAGATAATATTAATAACGATGATCCGTTCGTAGAAGATTTTAAGTGGTCTAATAAGGTACTTGGATTCAAATGGTTTCAGGTGGGTGATAGTCCTTTATTTTATGAAATCGGATTTTCTTTGAGTGATTTTAAGGGTGAAGTTATTCCAAAATTAAGCAATACACGTGCGAATAAAAATGAAGTTACTGATGTTGGTATCAATATGGATTTCACTTACATGTTCGATTATAAGGATGAAATTGGGATCGGTTTCAATGTTCAGCAGATTCAGACAAATCTATTTATAGAAAATGGGAGAGGAATAACAACTGATTTAGGCAAGTCTGCGGCAAATATTAGTCTTTATGCCAAATATAAATTTTTACAATTCGATTTTGTCGGGATCGATTTAGGTACTAGAATAAATATGACCACATTATCAGGCAATAAAGAAGCGGCTACTTTTGAACCCCGAGCAAATATTACACTTAATGTTTTTCCCGGGCTCAAAATAAAAGGTGCATGGGGTATCTTCCAACAAGAGATGACAACTATTTCGGATGAAAACGAAGTTATTAATATCTTTGAGCCATGGATTATTTCGCCTGATTATTTAGTACCTTCAAAATCCACTCATTACATTCTGGGAGCCGAATTATCTCCTTGGAATTTCTTGATGTTCAGCGTAGAAGGTTACTATAAAAAAGTAAATGATCTTCCATTGCTTAATGATAAGAAAATATTAAGTTCTGATCCTGATTTTATTGCAGGCGAAGGTGAATCTTATGGAGCAGAATTCTTATTGCGTCTGTCTTCTCAGTTTGCCACTTTTTCATCTGCTTATACAAATGCTTTTGCATATAAGACAGTTGATGGTTTAAGGTATTATCCTAAATATGATGTAAGGCATACGCTTAATTTCTTATTAGAGTTAAATTTTGGAGCGGGATGGAGTGCTTCGGCATCTTGGATCTATAATTCAGGTCTGCCTTATACTCAAGTGGTGGGATATTATGATAAATATTATCTTGATGATATATTCCTGCCTCCGACAATGTTCGATCCTCGCCGTCCTTACGCAATGCTTGGCATTCAGAATATCGGAAGAATGCCTGATTATCATCGTCTTGATCTTTCGGTCTCAAAAAAATTGAAATTGGGATTTGTGAATGTAGAAATAGATGTGAGTGCTATAAATGTTTATGATAGAAAAAATATTTTCTATTTCAAACGTGAGACAGGAGAGATTGTTAATATGCTTCCGTTTTTACCAACTGCAACAATCAAGGTGGAATTATGAAAAAATTACTTTTAGCATTACCGATATTATTCTTAATTGTAATTTCTTGCGAAGATTCATTTGATCCGTATGGAGAATTAAAAGATAAATATGTCTTCAGCTGCGTTATTCGAGGAGATACTACATTTCAAACGGCGTATGTAACTCAAAGTTATATGGTGGATAATTATGAACCATATAGCAATATTCAAGACCCATCAATAAAAAATGTACAGATAAGAATTTGGGAAGAGGATAAAGTTGCATTATTCAAGGATACGACGGTAAGTAGAGCACCCGATTCAAAATATAAGACTCCATTTTCGTTCTATTATAATAATAATTATCAACCAAAAGCCGGCGCTAAGATTGAAGTTGAAGCATTATTACCAACAGGAAAGAGATTAACGTCTTCGACTAGAGTTCCTTATTCAATAACATTTTCTAAAAGTAATAGCGATACGAATATTCGTTTAACAAATGATTATGTTCAAGTAAGATGGAAAACGGGTCAAATAAATCCTGTATTTATTCCTAGAATGTTAATTTATTATACTAAGCCGGTAGATGGCAAGCAGGTGCGATTCAGTGCAGTTGTTCCGCTTAATTACGTAGAATTTAATGGTAAGTCAAAACCTAATTATGCAAAGCCATCAAGCGATTTAGCTTATAGTGTGGATATGAAAACATTTAAGAAAGCGATGGAATTGATTTCTGAAGGTGATCCGGAAAAAAGCAAGTATGTAATTTATAGTACATTTGTAGAAGTCTATTCTTTAGATGAAAACTTAAGTACATATTACAATGCGACAGCCCGAAATAATGATGCTTATTCGGTAAAATTGACAGAGACAGATTTTTCTAATGTTCTTAATGGTACCGGAATATTTGGTGTTTATATGCGGAGTTATTATGTACTCAGGATGAAGCATGATTTTATAAATTCATTTGGTTACACACCGGGATTATCAGATGTCCAATAAAAATATATTAATAATTTTCAGCATAATTTTGATATCACTTTCGTGTAAGGATAAAGAAGTTTTTACAGGGATTAATGACGTGGTAGAGAATCCCGAGTCTTATGGTAAGCTCATTATTACAAGTGATCCGCCGAATGCTCGGATATTTGTTAATAATAAAAATATGGGAATAAGTACTCCGGACACATTGAAATTTTTACCGGCAGGAAATTATAGGATAACGTTGAAACATCCATATTTTCTTGATTCTACATTATTTACTTATATAGGTAATGCGGAAGTGAAGAATTTATTTATTAATTATCGAGCAAACGTAAATAATTTTGCAAAGATTTATTGTAATTCTTCTCCGCAAGGGGCATCGATTTCTATAAATGATTCATTAACAAATAAAGTTACTCCATATTCGTTCTCAGGTTTATATCCGGGAGTTTACAAAATAAAAGTAACATATCCCGAGCATCGTTCAGATAGTTCTTCGGTAACTCTTCTTGGCGGTAGGATATTTGATACTTACTTTTCGCTGGAAGATACTACCGAATGGGTTTCTTATAAGTTTTATAATTCGGAGATTGGTGATAATTATTTTCAATCAATTGAGGTAGATAATTCCGGTAATATATGGTTTGGAAGTATGCAGAGCGGGATATCATTTTTTGATAAGAAAAAATTTATCCGCTTTAATTCAGAGAATTCCGTTATTCCAGATAATTCAATCAATGCAATAAAAACCGATAGAAACGGTGCTGTATGGATTGGGTCAAATAAAGGATTAGTTAAATATCAAAATGGAATTTGGGCAAACTATTCCAATGCAATTTTAGAATCTAATGTTCGTTCAATCGATTTTGATTCAAAAGGGGATATGTGGGTTGCTACATTATCCGGTTTATTCCGATTCGATGGCTCAAAATGGTTTGAATACAGTCAAAATACATTACCGGCGATATTTCAATCTAATTTGGTTACCTCGGTAACTATTGCCCCTGATAATAAAGTATGGATTGGGATTGGTAATATTGGTGTTGTAAGTTATGATGGAAATAATTGGAAGACTTATCCTATATCATCTACCGGATTGAGCACGGCAATCGGAAATAATGTTTCGCGAATTAAAGCAGATTCAAAAGGGAATATTTGGGTAGGATATATTCCAAATACAAAAGCAGGTTTAAGAGGAGGACTAGTATATTTTAATGGAACTTCTTGGCGAGAGCAAAAAATTTCCGGTATTGGTGAAACCGTTTGGCAGGATATCTATTTCTACAATAATAAAGGTTATTTTGCTACACAACAGGGATTTGCAATTTTAGATGAATTCAATAATTCTACTTTATATAACATATTTAATTCAAAAATACCAAGTGCAGATATAAGAGCAATCAAAAGAGATAAGTCAGGCGCTCTCTGGTTAGTTACAATGAATGGTGCAATGAAAATAAAAAATATTCCTAAATAATTTTCAAATCGGTGAAAGAATGATTTCGGGTATTAAAAAATATATAAGTTTAATAGTTATCATTATATTAATGGTAAATGGCTGCAAAGATAAAGAGGTATTTACAGGAGTGGAAGTGGCAGAGGATTTACCTACGGGTAAAATATTTGTGGAATCTACTCCTCCGGGCGCATTGATATTTCTAGATGGTAAAAATATGGGAGTTACTACACCGGCTATTTTGCCTTATCTATCTCCGAAACAATATTTAATTAAGCTTAGAAAGAATCTTTATCCTGATACTACATTTAAAATGATAGTATTTGATGGACAAACTACAAATTTATTTTTTAATTATAATACAA
>CALDDL010000102.1 GCA_937936675.1 uncultured bacterium | reverse complement strand
GCCGATTTCTCGTTCGTCTTTACGTTCGGCTTCGTATCAGTTTTCGTAGTCGTCTTCTCATCGGCATTAGAATTAGTGGAAGCTAATTTTTCTAGTGCGGCGCTGCTCTTTTTTAGTAGCTCGACAGAACTAGCGGATTTGGTATCGGGATTCCCGCCGGAGTTCTCTTTATTATTTCCCGCAACGTTCGATCCAGCGTTTCCCGCAGCGTTCGCGTCTGTATTCGATCCGGAGTTTCCCGAAGAAGTTTTAAGCAAGTCTCCTACTTCCGGATTATTACGTTTTGCTGCTTGAGCCAGAGCGAGCGATTCGCTATCGGGAATATCTCTATCGCCCATCTTTATATAAGGCGAATTGGGATAATCGTTCTTTAGCTTATTCATATATCCTCTTGCTCTTTCATAATAACCGATAGAATAGTAATAAGAAAATATTCTATATAAAGCGGCGTCCGCATATTTGCTATTAGGGAATCTTTGGGCTACGGTTGCATAAATTTTTACTGCAGCATTTCCATCTTTAGTAAGAACTCCATCAAGGAACATCACCGATGGATCGTCTGGGAAATCAGTTTTGTAACTTTGTAAAATTGAATTAGCTGCTTGAATATCTCCCCGTTCAATTAGTTTTAATGCGGGAACGATATCTCTTTCTTGCGCCAAAAGAGGCAGGCAAAATAGAAGTACAATTATCAATAAATGTCTAATCATTAAATAGTATTCATCTTTAGTTTTTTAATCATCTATTAATATAGTGATTTATAGCAATATATAGAAATACTATACTAATATATTGTGAGGCAGGGTATTATTTTATTATCTTTGAAAAGTTAAAAAGGATTGACCGAATGGGAGATATTGATTTCAAGCAGGTCGAAAGAAGAAAGAGAATCATATTTTCTATTATTACATATACTATAATTCTCATAGTAATAAATGTTGTGATGTACTTCTTATTAAATATGGGCTAATCTTTTTTCGAGCCGATAAATGCAGTAATTAAAAGCAGCATCAATCAAAGATAGAAAGCAGCAGATGAATAAAAGCAATGTTTATATAGAAACTTATGGATGTCAAATGAACCTGTCCGATACCGAATTGGTGATGGGCATTTTACAAAATAAGGGTTATAGCTTAACGAACGAGATTACAGAGGCGAACGTAATCTTATTAAATACGTGCAGTATCAGAGAGAATGCCGAGCAGCGAATTTATGGAAGACTCGGCAACCTCAAAAAATATAAAGAGGGGAAGCAATCCGCCGTGATCGGTATCCTCGGATGTATGGCGGAGAGGTTGAGAAAAAACTTGATCGAAGATAAGAAGATGGTGGATCTTGTCGTAGGTCCCGATGAATACCGCAGACT
>CALDDL010000101.1 GCA_937936675.1 uncultured bacterium | reverse complement strand
CAAAAATCGCTCTATTGAGAGAATAGTTTACATAATACTGCTCTTTTTCACTTTTTACGATCCCTACCTTTTCCATCTTTTTTAGATGAAACGAGATAGTAGATATCGATAAATCGAGCAATTGTGCTAATTCTTCCACATATCTCGATTTTTGATATAACGCCTTAATTATACAGATTCGAGAAGAATCGCCTATTATTTTGATGATTTCTAACTGATTTTGAGTCATTTTTTATACTTTCTATCTATTTCTATATTTATCGAATTAAAATATAATCGAAAAATTTGGTTTTGTCAATATGATTTTATAGTCATCGAAATGAATATACTACTTTTCTATAGAAGGTATGTTTTATCCTATTTTTAATAAATAATCAGTAAAAATCAAAAGATATGTCCTCTTTTTTTGTAATAAATAGCTAATGGTGAAATTACTTTTATATTTAAGTAAATAAATGGTTATTTATTCTAGTTTAGATAATGAATTTACAGATACTATGGAATGTTGAGTAATAATCCAGACATTTTTATTATAAACGGAGTGAATAAAAATAATCACATTAGTATGAATCAAATATATTGTGAGCCGTGAATTTTAAAGGATATGAATTCTCAATCACTTTGTAATTAGCGAAATGAAATCGTGAACTGTGAATTCTAAAAAATGATAGAATGAGTGAATAGTGTCAAAAACCATGAACAGATATACTTCTTTCTATATTATGCTTCATTTAATATAAGGATAAGGATTTGCAATGATTCAAAACAAAAGAAAATTATAAAATATAAATGAAAAAATATGATAGTAACCTTGACAAAAAGAGAAAAGAAGTCTATTTTTGGAGACCTTTTTATTCCGCGGTAGCTCAATGGCAGAGCATGCGGCTGTTAACCGCAGGGTTGTAGGTTCGAGTCCTACCCGCGGAGCGGAATCTAGCTAAGGGCTTACTATTTTAGTAAGCCCTTTTTTTATATACTAAATAACCACTCCGACAATTTACAATCTTATTTAGGTTGCCAGAAACATCTTTTGGGAGAAATTATCGCACCTTCTTTCTTTAATTGCT
>CALDDL010000100.1 GCA_937936675.1 uncultured bacterium | reverse complement strand
GTGGCATCGCTAAATAATCTTTTATAATTCGCCAGTCCGACAAATTCCATCGGAGCGATAATATTCCAATTATTGAAAGTAAGATAAATTGAAAACCCCACCGGAAAAGCGGTAAAGATTGCAAAATGGATCAGATATGGAGAAACCAAAAAATATGGAAGATATTTTTTTTTCATTTTACCTTATTTAATAAATAATAGATTAACTGCCTTTTCGGCATCATCTAATGCTTGTTTAGGTGTCTTTACACCATATATAACACATGCTTCATACTCTTGTGATATCAAGTCAAATACTTCTTTTAATACCGGTGATTGATCAGTACCTCTTACGTATCTTGCTTGTGCACCAAATATTTTCATCTTAGGATTCTTTTCAAAGTAACCGGTATAGTTTTTATTAATATCGATATCTTTTCTTCTCGGGAGTTGTCCCGTGATCTCTAAAAATTTTAAATCATTTTCCTCGCTAAGCGCATACTTGATAAATTCAAATGCAAGTGAAGGATTAGGACATGTATTAAATATTACAATATTCTTAGGATCACCATAAGTGAAAGAGGGCTTATCATAATCATCAGGTACCGGCATCGGATAAAAATCATATTCAAATCCTTTTGGTTTGAATTTCTCGGCATGCGCTATTTCCCATGGACCTGTAAATCGAGAAGCAATAGCGCTAGATAGAAATGCATCTTGACGAGCTGATATTCTCTCTTTCGGAAAATATTTTTGTTTATAAACTTCTCTTAAAAATGTAAATACTTTTAATGCAGCATCATTATTAAAAACTGCTTTATCATTTTCCACTAATGGTTTACCGCCGGAAGCTGCGAGATAAAGAGGATAAAAATCAAAAAAACGCTGCCACCATGTAACCGTTACTTCGGCATACCCGATCCACCTGTCCACATAACCATCACCGTCAGTATCTTTTTGTATTCTTCTTCCGGCTTCTAAAAATTCTGAATAAGTTCGTGGTGCTCTCTCGAATCCCGCTTCTTCAAAAATCTTTTTATTGTACAATTGAATAATTGGATTTATTTTCCAAGGGACTTGATAAATATGTCCATCTAATGATGTTACCTCCGCTATCGTAGCACTATCGCATCTCTCATTCAGAAAATCCATAAAGCCTGATAAGGTATCTAAAGGAATTAAAACCCCTGCTTGCGCATAAGCTTCCACGTCCCCTTCCCACATGTTTGAATAGATATCGGGAGTGGTCTCTCCTACAACGGCTGCTAAAATTACTTCTTCGCTCGACTGCCCTTCCGGTACCGGTTGGAAAAGAACTTTATTATCAGGATATTTTTCATTCCAATTTTTTACAATTTTTGCGGCAAATTCCATCTCTTGGGTGTTATTTGCAGACCAATAAATCAAATCAGCATTTCTTGATGATTTTTCCGAATCACAAGAGACTATTAATAAAAATAAAATCAGAAACAATATTTTTATTTTCATAACCATCCCGCCCAGTAAATATCCAATATTGGATAAGGAGTTCTTGGGATAAGTCCGCCTCTTTTTACAAAATAAAAATCGATTGCATTTGGATTGTTTTCTTCACTCACTTCAATCGAACTAAGCAGCTTAGTATCTATTTTAATACGATGTTTCTTCTTTAGCTCAACTAATTTTTTAAATATCCTTTTATTTAGTTCAATCTCAATTTCACTATTATTTACTTCCTTACTATTAAGAGTAATGGAATTTATAAGTTGATTTTTTACAGTTGCGTACATAATTTTATCATTCCACAATCTCATCTGAGATATAACTTCTTTGTTTGAATTATATCCCTTTTTCTTAGCTTCTGAAGCAAGCAGATTATCACGCAACATGAGCCATACATGACTTTCTAATGAACGAGAAAAATCTTCAAAGCTTCCATCTTTCATTTTGATATATTGGCTGCGCAATTGAAACCAATTCAAAAATTCTGATAGTGAAATAGACCCATTCTTAGTTTCTATTAATTCTATTTTAGAATATGATTTTATTCCGAGACTATCATAATAATTTATCGCACTTTTTAATATAGTTCCAAGTTTCCAATCTGAATATTTTTCTTTGGAGATAAAACTTTTAGCAAGATATGATCGAAGAATTTGAAATGCCTTTCGTTTAATAGTAGAATTAGAATCTCTCATTAGACTATCGATATAAACAGATGAAAGTAATTCACTCTTTTTTAGTTTAAGTGCATTCTTGGCTTCTTGCCGAACTTTTATTTTTTCACCTTCGGAAGCGGTTAATCGATAATCAAAATTTTTCAATCTGACGATATAGAATCCATCATTTGTTTTAATTGGAAGAGAATAGGTACCCACCCTTAAAGTATCGACAACAGATGCTAGTAAAGGATTTTTTTCACCCAATAGAAAACGAGTAGTTTTCATATATCTATCATCTTTTGTAATTGATTCGTTTAATTGCTTGTTCCATAGAGAATCGAAACTAGCTCCCTTTTTTAATTGATTTAATATGGAAGCTATCGATGACTGATTAGAATTATAGATCCAATCGATTTCGAGATTTATTAATTTCTGTTTAGCTACTGTATCAATTTCAGCCGAAGTAATTTTTATTTTGGGAAGAAATTCTTTTTTAAACATCTCTTCGGAGGCGATATCAGAAAGGAAAGTATTATATATATTCTTATAATTTTGTGAAGTGTCAAGTTTTTTTGAATATCCATCAAGTGCGAGAAGTTTTTCATTTACTAAAAAATCGAGAAATACTTTCTTGGAATTATTCACTTTTTTATAAAAAGATGGACCGAATTCGTAGCCATTGATAAATTCATCTTTTGAAATACGCAGATTTCCAATAGAAGCAACAGCCGAATCGGGTTCGGCTGCTGCTTCGATAATTACATTTAAAAATAATAATATTATTAAGAAATATTTCATCATAATATTAATTAGAAACTAAGTCCCACAGAAAAAGTGTGAATATCTTTCAATCTTCCGAAATCGCGATAAGCATAATCGAAACGAACATACGCACTTGATAAAAACAATTTAGAATTAGCCCCGATACCAAATGAAAGTCCACCTTCGGATTCTTTCATAAAAGCATTATTAAAGCCACCTCTAATGAATATCGATTCCATGAATGCGGCTTCAATACCAAAATTCATACTCTCATATTGATTATTTGGATGTATTGCATCGGCAGCAATTGTAACTCGGTAGTCATTGGTCTTAATCGCATTCGTAGATAAACCAATTTGAAATGTCATAGGCAGATCCCATGAATCCATTTCAATATTTGTGGGGATCTGATCGTTAGTTCCCATTTTAGTATCGTCCACGCTAATAAAATAACGAGTATTTCTTCCAGATAATTGCATCGGAGTACCAAAATTATATATTGACGCTCCTATTACCATGCCTCCGAATAGATCCGTTTGGAATTTAGTACCAGCATCAATAGCAAAAGCAGATGCATTCATGTGCCATATTGATTGCTGGATATATTTACCTGTAAAGCCGATAGAAAATCGATCGCTTAAATTACGTGAATAAGAGATACCGATTGCAATATCATTAGCACTAAAATACTCACCTGTGCCATCAGGTTTTTCGACAGTTCTTACTTTCATATCATCCATCGAAAGAGAGGTAAAACTAAAACCGATATTTCCTATATCACCAAGCGGAATTACGATTCCCGCATAATCGAAATTAGTTTCGCCAATCCAATCGGTATGGGTAAGGATTGCTTCGTAATTATTAATTGATGCAATGCCCGCAGGGTTCCAAAAAAGTGCAGAAGCATCTTTAGCCATACTCACATAAGCCCCACCCATTCCAATAGCATTAGCACCGGCAGGGATTTCCAAAAATGCCGCAGAAGTTGTTCCACTCTTAGAAACACTCTGAGCATAGATTGAACTTCCCATTAAAAATAAAATTAAAACAAAATATTTTATACGCATATCAGCTCCACGCACTATTTAATAATTGCAAATTTGTCAATCTTTTCACCCAATCCGGGTGCGTCAACATGGAATACATAAACTCCGAAAGCTAAATCCATTCCATCTTTTGTAACGAGATTCCATTCTTGCTGTCCATTATCAACTAATGCATTATGTTCAAGTGTTTGTACATGTTTTCCACTAATCGTATAAATTCGAATTGTACATTGACGTGGAAGATTAATAAAATAAATTTTTCGTTCACCTCTGCCGACTTCGGTAGAAGCTTGTTCCCATGATGCTGCTCCAACATAAGGATTAGGTACTACTGCTATTTTGTCCAGATCAGAAACAGCCTTTTCTTTATCGAAGTCGGGAGCTTTAGCTGTAAATTCAAAATACTCGCCATTTCTAAAAGGTTTCTTTGTAACCAAATTAAAAACATCACCAACTTGAGGATGCCTTTGATTCGATTCTGCAATGGTAGTATCTTTAATCATAGTAACAGACCAAGTAACTTTTAAATCTCCAAAGTTCTTAGCCTGCTTACCGGCAGAATCGCCCATCACAATAAATATTGCATCACCATCATTATAGAGTGCATCATTATTAGCATCTCTGAAGATGAATTGATAATATTTATCTTCAGTTACATTCTTAACTTTAATATTGGATTGAATTGGTTTGCTAAATGATGTAGCAGGGAATGAAAGATCTCCTTGACCTGCATCTAATAACTCAATTTCAAAATCAGCAGGATAATTAATTCTCTTGCTATTATATGCAGCGGCATAGCGCGAATCGAATCCTAGATCCATTATATAATTACTATTACCTTTTTTCCATTTGCTTTCATTATAATCAATTGCAACAGTATTATCATTAGTAAGAGTCATTGAAATACCGTCAATTACTTTTGTAGTCAATTCACTTGATGCTAAAGTAGTAGTCGGTAAAACCGTATCCTGCTTAGTTGAATTGACTAAAACAAATCGAGGTTTTGATTCATTATTATAACGAGTTTTTTCTTTAAATAATAATCGATATGTATTATTGTTTTTAATTGAATCGGGATCAAGAATTTCTAAAGAAAGATTTCCCGTACCGGGACCGCTTTTATAAAATTCAGCTATTTGCGGAGGGATATAACCAGCAGCAGGTGCTTTTGGTGTTACTACTGCTGTATTAACGTCTGTAGTAATTTTTCCATTTATATCTTTCTTAATTATTGTTGTTGTTTCCGAAGGAGGAATACCTTGAAATTTACCTTCGATTGATACTGATGTGAACCCTTGATCATAAGCGGCAACTGCATAATAATACGTTTGTCCATTTTGAACTGTTGTATCAATATAAGAGTGCTTAATACCGGAATCATTTCCGAGGTCGAATAACGCGCCATTTACATCAATCGGATGAAGTCCCTTTAGCCCATCGATCAAATCAAATTGAGCAATCGGTTTTCTGAAAGTAGCTTTGCCATAAGCATCGGTGATAGTTTTATTTTCCAGAAAATTCGGTTCGGTGGAACGGTATATTCTATACCCTTCAAAATTATATTTTTGATAAAATGAATCAAAAGTTTTTTCTGCTCTATCATCCCAATAGAGAGTAACTTTCTTATCGCCGGCAATAGCTTTTACAAGTGGTTTTTCCGGTGGCTTTGCAAAACGATAATTAGCATTATAAATCTGTTGAACGGTTTTTTTACGTCTGAATAAATCATCTTTATCTATACCGAAAATCAATGACATAGAAAATCGTTCTGTACTGCCTGTTAATTCATTTCTGCCGGTTGCAACAGAATAACTATTTCTTCCAAGCATTCCAAAAAGATAACTTGAGAAATAATTAGCAAGGTTAACACCAACTAAAGACTGTCCATGCGGTTCGGGAAGACTAGAAAATACAGTCCAGTTTTCTTCATCTCGATTTAATTCATATTTATGAACCGGATAGATTGCGAATCCGGTAAGACCTAATTGATCAGATTCGTCTTTATCAAGAATACCGAAATTAGGTTCTCCTTGGTCGGGCTTACCGTTCCCTTCCGAGCCATCTAAATCAGGTCCAGCATAGCCTTCATCAAAAGGACCTAAGCCATCTGAGCCCACATCGTCATTTAGAGGTTCACCATTATCCCAAACACCATTAGCATTATCATCTGTAAATTCACGCCAATTGCCATTCTCATCTGCATCCCAATGAGGTCTCCATGAATATCCATAGAAAGTTTTAAAATTTGTTGTATCTCTTCCTACTACTAATATAAAAGGATCTTGATCAGGAGTCTCAATGAATCGAGTTGCTGAATTATCTCTTCTTTCATCGGTAAGTCCATCTTTATCGTTATCTTTTCTATCGTTTGAAACGCCGGGACTTTCCAAAAACGCATATCCTGCTAATCCTACCGGACTCCAATTACCGGGGCTGCCGGTAGGTACTGTGGACCATGCATAAGAAATATCAAGAAGATCATCATAATCACCTGCATTATTGGATGAATTATCATGTCCTCCAATTCCCCAATCAATATATTGAGCGAAAAGAGTTTTCTGATAATCTGTTGTTCCCATATTGGTAATTTCATAATACCAGAAAATTACATCCTCGGCGAGAACTTGAGACCATTGGAAACCTCTTGTCTTAACTTGCATTCCAAGACCGCCTCTTAGAAGATCATCTGCATCCGGTGAAAAGTTATTCTTAAGTAGATATTCCCTATCTTCGTTATCATCGAATACGAAATAAGTTTCCACATCCGCATTACGAATACCTTTACCGAAGAAACCATTCCAAGCACCATCATAATCGCCCATACGATCGGGCCAACTTAAAGGCCAGCTTTCGGGCACATCACTTCTTGCAGGAATTTTAGAATATGGAGCTGCATAACCGGGAAGAGGCCACCATCCATAAGTTACCCCGGTCGCTGCATCATATCGAGTAAACTCATAATAGTTCGTTTCTAATGGATGAATTACTTTCCCCAATGGGTCCTTTGTCTCTGCCTGAACAATCATCGCAACACCATCGATATAAGTATGGTTTGTTCCTTTGGGCCAGACACCACTTCTGCTCGGCTCATTTTCCCAATCTGCTATCTGTCCAAAATTATAATATACAGTAGCAGCAAGATTACCATCCATAAAACCTTTACGAGTTTGGTTATGGTCACCTTTATTTTTATCCACTCTTGCTTGGGCAAAGCTGATGGATGTTGATAGTAAAAAAACTATAATAAATAAATTTTTAATTCGCACCTTTTCCTCCCGATTAAAAACTGAAAGATGCACCGACAATAACCTGTCTCGGTGCTGAATAAAAATCAGGTCTTGTGAAATATTCTGATAATGTATTTACTCCTCGCGGAGCTTCTTGAGCACGTGTTAATTCCAAAGTGTAACCTGCTCTTCCTGTATCACTAAAAATATCCAATTCATTTGCTGTATCGAATAGATTATAAACTTTTGCATAAACCGAGATATCTCTTCCGAAGACTTTGAAATATTTTGTTAGATAGAGATCAACATTAAATATTCCGGGACGTGTTTCACTATTTTCCAAACCGGTTCTTTGATTTTGTACCGATGGAGTATATGGAAGTCCTGAACCAAGCCTTCCAATAGCACTGGCAATAAAATCTCCCGGTGTGCCAGCCGTTAATGTAAAATTAAGTGAATGTCTTCTATCCCAATTTAATGGTACTAATTGTTTATTCGATTCAACAGGTGGGTTCGATTGAGCTTTATTAAATGCATCATTAGGATCAGAGGCATTTCCTTTAGCAATTTGAAATGTATAATCAAGACTTGCGCCTATTCCACCAGTAAATCTTTTCTCAAATGATAGTGTAAAACCTTTCACTGAACCATAATCTCTATTTATAAGTTTAGAAAATTTTCTAAACTCATTTTTAATATGAATCTCTGTACCGAGCAGATTTCTAATATCTTTATAATATGCCGTTACATTAATACCGAAATTCTCAATCAATTCTTGTTGAAGACCAATTTCGTACATAACAGTCTGCTGAGCTTCAAGATCAGCGTTACCGATTGTATTACCGATATTCTCAGGGAAATCACCCGTCAATGGAATTCTGAAATTTGGATTACGATATAAAAATTCAAAAGCAGGTATCTGGAAAAAATGTCCGTAAGAGATATGAATTGCTCCCTTATCTGTTATTGGATATGAGATGCCGATACGAGGACTGAATTGATATTTAGCGGACGCTTTTCCCATCAATGAATCTGGAAACGGAGGAAGCAGTTCATCTAATTGTGCAATTCTATCGGGATACTTTAAATAACTTCCGTCCGGTTCAAAATAATCAAAACGAATTCCGGCATTTATAACTAAATAATCGAGCTCTATTTTATCTTGGAAATATGCTGCCATCTGCACCGGATTAGCATTATAATTATTGAAATTAAATGCTCCGGCAATAGGTAAGGTAGGGATATAATTCGTTGAAGCATCTATTACTATTTGAAAATCTTTATAAGATAGATCGTGATATTTATATTCGGCACCTGTTTTAATTTGATGAGTATTATCTATCTGCCAAGTAAAATCTATCTTCCCCGAATATGTAGTTGTCTTATGATTAAAATGCCAATTTTCTGTACCGCCGGTTAAAAAAGCATTACCGCTTACATCCCGCATTCTCTCCGGTTTAACATAACGTGGGTCTAAAGGATTTTCATATACATATTGTTTATTCTCGGTGGAAAAAGCGGAACCCATTATGTCGATAAAAGCAGAATTCCCTAGTACATAAGTATAGCTTGCGCTATATAATAAACTTGTTTGAAAATTTGAATAATTACCATCGGGATTCAATTTGAACCTATGATTGTAATTTCTATACTCTTGATCCTGATATAAAGTATTAAATACAATACCTTTACCACCATCACCGACATTGAGTGAAAGTTTACCTTGAAGTGAAAGTCTCTTACTATCATTCATTGGTACGTAACTATTATCGCCGGTTGAACCCACATACCAATCAGAAGGATTATTAGCAGAAAAATTCGATGAATCCGAAGGATTAAACATTCTTTTTCCATAAAGGAAACCTGAATCATACACATATCTTCCTGATACAAAAAACGAAAGGAGTTTTTCAATTCCCGGAATAGGTCCGCTTAAACTTCCTTGAATATTATAAACATCCTTTGGAGAAATTTTTTCGATATTTGGATATAGACCTTTTCTATCGGTAATATAATCACCCGTATAAGCCGAAAAATCTCCTTCAATTGTGCTTCCGGCTATCTTAGTAACTTGATTAACCACACCTGAGAGGGCTTCTCCATATTCAGCATTAAACGTGCCGGTGAGTACTTGTAATTCTTCAATACTATTAACTTCTGCTTCTAAAGCTGAAGTGCCGGAGAATGCATCATTTACCGAGACACCATCAATAAGATATTTTACTTCGTTTGCTCTGCCGCCTCTAAAATGCCCATCAACAACACCTGCTTGAAGATTAACTACTGATTGAACATCCTCTAAAGGGAGCATAGATATTTGGTCTCCGCTTACTTTTGCTTCAGTAGATGTTAAGTCCTTTTGAACAATTGGTTTTACTGCGGTAACAACTATATCATTAATCTCCACGGAAGTTTCGGACATTACAAAATCTATACGAGTCGTTTTATCAACCGATACACGAACTTCTTTATTAATTATCGTTGAGTAACCGATAAGAGAGGCTTTTAGTTCATAAGTGCCCGGAGGAATATTAATTATAAAATAATTTCCATCGAAATCGGATGCAGCACCTAGATTAGTGCCATTAATAATTATATTAACTCCAATAAGAGGTTCACCAGTTTTTGCATCTGTAACCTTACCGGATATCTTACCGGTAGTCCCCGCAAATAAATTCGCTGCAAATAGCAAAAATAATATTGGAATAAATAAATAATTTTTTCTTTCAGTGAACATGAAATTCACCTGTTAAATTTATTGAATAAAATGAAATTAAACGGGCTGCATATTTCAGCAGCCCATAAATATATTACTTTACTAAAAGCATCTTCTTTGCTTGAACGAAATCGCTTGCTTCTATTCTATAAATATACATACCGCTTGATACTCTAATACCACTTTCATTATTACCATCCCATTGAACTTTATGAACGCCGGCAGGTAGATCAGAATTTACTAATGTTCTGATTTCTCTTCCTAGCATATCATATATTTTCAATTTTACTACACCTTGTTTTGGTAAGGCATAAGTAATAATGGTAGTCGGGTTAAATGGGTTAGGATAATTCTGCTCTAAAGAATAATCAACAGGAACTACACTATTTTCATCAACACCAACTAGATCAAGTTTCTTAACTTCAAGTAAATCGCAATAAACTGTACCTTTGAACTGTCCTAATGGATGTAGTCTAACAGATAAAGATTTTGCTCCTTCTCTTATTGGAATGTCAACGTAAAATTGCTGCCAATCAAAGCTTGTTGCATTAGGGAATGTAAGAGGAATATCACTTGCCCAAAATTCTCCCCATCCTTCATTATTTCCATACGTATTATGTAAGATTGGTGTAATCGCAAATTTACCTTGATCGCCTGCTCCACTTACATTTGCAGGATCTAAATCCATTCCTTTTAACCAGACAGATATTCTTACAGTTTCGCCCGGTTTTACATCCGTTAATGTAGTGATATCATATTCATTATCTTTTGCTACCGCGTTAGATGGAGCTGAAGGTTTTTCAAGTAAAAACTTTCTAGTTCCTACAAACCCATCTCTCTTTCCTTCTAGGTTTTTGAATCTTAAGCTGTATTTACCATGATAAGCATAATTATCTGTTATCATTGTATTCTCATATCCTGCCGTTAGCTGTCCGTCATTTCCTCCATTCGGTGGTAACCAATAGAACCAGCCTGTAGGTACGCCTACCTGTGTATTCCAATCCTGTCCTGCCCATGCACCGCCTCTGCCATAGAACATGAAGTCATCTGCCCATACTGTTCCTATCGCATTTGCTCCCGCTACAAACTTGATCGTTGTCGTATAACTATCTTCCGGTAAGATTACACTCCCTATCGCATTTGTATCGGCTACCCAGCCTGCACTCGTACTAGTACTCTGATCTATCGGTAGTTTTATCTTTCCAATCTCATTACCGCTCTTTCCATAAAAACTGTACTCTAAATACCACTTGTCATCATCTGTTGCCGGATTGATATTTACTCCGTTTGTCTTTACATAAGCTCCTAAGAATATATCAACATCTTTATTATGGAACGGTGCCCATAAATCTGCCATATTCTCACTCTCCCAATATGCTGCCTCGCCTACTCCTGTCTTCTCGATCTTTAAGCTTCTTCCCATCGATTTGGATTGATCCGTTGCCCAGCTTAATGTTGCTCCTGCCGGTTCATTGCCTTTCATCCAATATGACGGTAACTCTTGTTCAAAACTGCCTATCGCACTTAAGGTCGGTACATCTAATTTCTCTACCGTTAAGTAATCGCAATACACTGTTCCCTTGAACTGTCCAAGTGGATGCATTCTTATCGAGATTGCTTTTGTTCCTTCTTTTACTTCTACATCAACATAATACTGTTTCCAGTCAAAGCTTGTTGCATTTGGGAACGTAAGTGGTATATCACTTGCCCAAAATTCTCCCCATCCTTCATTATTTCCATAACTATTATGTAAGATTGGTGTAATCGCAAATTTACCTTGATCCCCTGCTCCACTTGCTTGGGCTGGATCTAAGTCCTCTCCTTTTAACCATACCGATATTCTTAGTATGTCGCCTACCTTTACATCTTCGCCTACTAAATATTTTCTTGTCCCTACAAATCCATCTCTTTTTCCTTCTAGGTTCTTGAACATCAAGCTATACTTACCTTGATATGATTCCGCACTTGTAATTTGTGTATTCTCATATCCTGCCGTTAGCTGTCCGTCATTTCCTCCATTCGGTGGTAAC
>CALDDL010000099.1 GCA_937936675.1 uncultured bacterium | reverse complement strand
TATCGCCAATAGCATGAATCATTAATTGAAAACCATTGTTTTTGGCAATTTGAGCAGTCTCTTTTAATTCTTCCATCCAAGTAACGTTCTGGCCATAAGCACCGGGAAGATCATCGTAAGGTTCTAACATCCATGCGCCTCTTGAGCCGAGTGCTCCATCTGCATATTTTTTAATTCCGTTTACGGTAAGATGATTTTTTCCATAACCCTTAATTTTATAATCGGCAATTTTCTTTTTTAATATATCATTGGGTTCATGCAGCATTATATCAAGTCTAACATCTATTAGACTTGAATCCACGAGTACTTTTAATAGATCAATTTCGTCGAATGTAGAACCTGCATCATAGAAGGAAGTAATACCTCTTTTCATACACTCTTCGGATGCTAATAAATATCCTTTCCGGTCGTAATCACGTTTCTGTGCATCAGTCCATTTATCCTTATAATCATCATATAATTTAGAAATTAATAGTTCGGCGTTTTCTTCAAAGACTCCGATTGCATTACCGAGTGAATCCCGGACAATCTTTCCGCCTGCCGGATCGGCTGTGGATTTATTTATTCCCGCTAAGTCCATTGCTCTTTTATTCGCAAATACTGCATGCCCGCTTGCATGAGATAGCATTACCGGGTTTAGTTTTGATGCTTTGCTAAGACCCTCGTGGACGGGATAACCTTCCACATTGATTTCGGGTTTAGGATCAAACTTTTCCTGATGCCACCCTCTTCCAACAATCCATTCTCCGGGAGTGGAATTATCGGCTGCTTTTGCTACCATTGCCACAACCTCATCCCAATTTTTTGCAGTTGTTAAATCCAAAATCATTAATGAATGCCCTAATCCAAGAAAATGTGCATGGCTTTCATAAAATCCGGGCATTAAGAATTTACCCTCTAAATCTATTGTCTTAGTTGAGTCTCCTATATAATCTTCAATATCGTCCGTATAGCCGATTGCAAGAATTGTATCTCCTTTGACTGCAATAGCTTCAGAGATTACATCTCCATCCATTGTTACAACTTTACCATTTATAAATACAAGGTCAGCTTTTTCCAAATTATTCCCTCCACAATTAAAAAGCAGTGAAGCTAATGCAAACAATAAAATTAATTTTGTCAGTTTCATTATTTCCTCTTTTTATTTTTTTTATTATAAACGACTGGAACCATATTAATTGTCGGCTTAATTTCCTTATAAACCGGATTCTTCTCATAAAATACAGATTCAAGAAATAGTCCCGATGGTGGAGCGGTAAATTTAGCCGGCTCATTACTTCTATTTTTTAGGTAATAGATAATATCATTTTCATTTTGTTTCCCTCTTCCGATCTCGACAAGCATTCCTACAATTCTACGAACCATCTTCCACAAAAAATGCGAACCTGAAATTCTTAATACAATTAAGCTGTCGGTTTCGAGAAATTCAATTTTATTTAATAATACTTTTGTTGATTTTTCTTCATCGTCGATATCGCAAAAAGAAACAAAATCATTCATACCTTCAAATAATATAGCCGCTTTTTTCATCTTTTGAACGTCAAGATCATCTTTTATCCACCAAACATACGGTTTTCCGAATGCTGTTCTTCTTTTGGCAATCTGATAAATATAACTTCTTTCTTCGGCACTATGACGAGCATGAAATTTATTATCCACTTTTTCCACTTCTAAAATATTTATATCGAAGGGGAGAAGATCATTTAATTTCATTCTGATGATTTCAGGTCCGAGCATTGTATCTACGTCCAAATGAGCCACTTGATTTA
>CALDDL010000098.1 GCA_937936675.1 uncultured bacterium | reverse complement strand
AACTGACATGTGGGTATCGTTCCGGGGTGAATATATTGATAAATAGTTCTTTTATTTGCCTGCTCTAAAGTACCAAGTGGACGGGGAGTGGCATCGGTAATTTTTATATGGGCTGTTGGATATTCTTTATGAGCCGGATAACTAACAAAATAATATTTTGCAGGTTTTTTCGCATTATTACTTTTAAATTCAATTTTCTTAGCTCCTTTACCAATATACAATCCATCACGAGATGACATTTTATATGATTTACCGTCAATCGATATAGAGCCGGGATCACCAATGTTTATAATACCAATTTCACGTCTCTCTAAAAAGTAATCCGCAGACATCTCTTTTTTAGATGCTTCCAATTTTAAAGATTTACCAGATGGGACGACAGACCCTGTTATCGAACGATCAACATCAGAATATACCATTGGTATTTTATTTTTCTGAAAGAGTCCGTCAATCAGAAATGATTGACGGAGTTCATCAGTAGAAAATTGTTTAAAACCTTTTTGATCAGGCGAATATCTTACATCCATTATTTTATCCATTCTTTAATTTTATTTGCAACACTTTCTCCCGTAAAGCCATATTCTTTAGCGAGAGTTTTATAAGGAGCAGAAGCACCAAAATGCTCGATCCCAATACGAAGAAGTTTCTGTCTGAATAGATCACCCCATCCCATCATTGAAGCAGCTTCTATAACAACAACAGGTGTATCTGAAGGGAACAGACTGTTTTTAAATTCATCGCTCTGTTTTTCAAATACTTCTTTTGAAGGGATTGAAACAACACGAATATTAAAATCATTTTCCAAAAGTTTTTTTGCATCAGCAGCAACCGGAACTTCTGAACCACTGGCTGCGATTACAAAATCGGGTTTATCCGATTTCTCTTTAGAAACAATGTATGCACCTTTGAGAATCTCATTCGGATTAAAATCAGCATCTTTTTCAAATGCTTCAATTTTTTGACGAGTTAAGATTAATGCAACAGGATTTTTAGTGTTGCGCAATGCATAAGCCCACGCCATAGCGGTTTCCACTCCATCAGCAGGTCTAAAAACCGTTACATGAGGGATTGCACGAAGAACTGCAAGATGTTCAATCGGTTCATGAGTTGGGCCATCTTCGCCAACGAATATACTATCATGAGTAAATACATAAATTACAGGCAACTCCATAATTGAAGCTAATCGAATAGTAGGGCGCATATAGTCGGAGAATACAAAAAATGTAGAACCGAATGCTTTAAATCCGCCATAAAGTGCGAGACCATTTACGATCGCACCCATCGCATGCTCACGGATACCGAAATGGAAATTCTTTCCTGCAAAATCATCTTTCGATATTGCAGAATATCCTTTCATAAAAGTATTGGTAGAAGGAGCAAGGTCTGCCGATCCTCCTATAAAACTAGGAACTAATTCAGCAATCTTTTGAATAACTTTGCTCGAAAGAGTTCTTGAGGCTGCGGGTTCCTTAGGAGCTGCTTTTAATAATTCTTCTTCAAGATTTTCAGGTACCCAACCGGTTAAATATTTTTCTAATAGTTCATATTGATCAGGATTCTTTTTACTCCATCCGTTAAAATCATTTTTCCATTCATTATATTCTTTATGTAATTCTTCTTTTCTATCAGCAAAAAGTTTTGCAACTTTTTCAGGTACATAAAATTCTTTATCCAAATCCCAATCAAGATATTTTTTAGTGATTTCCAATTCAGCTTTACCAAGCGGCGAACCATGAACATCTGATGTATCAACTTTATTTGGACTTCCAAAACCGATATGAGATTTAGTGATAATAATTGTAGGTTTAGAAGTTTCTTTTTGTCCTTCAATTATCGCTTCTCTGATTGCATTATAATCATAAGCAGTAATATTTAGTACCTGCCATCCATAAGCTTCAAAACGCATAGCTGTATTATCGGAAAACGATAGTGATGTATTCCCTTCAATAGTAATATTATTATCATCATAGAAATAGATAATATTACCAAGTCCAAGATGCCCTGCTAATGAACAAGATTCGTGTGAGATTCCTTCCATCAAATCGCCATCACTCATTATCCCATAAATAAAATGGTTACCAATTAAATTATCATCGAAACGCGCATTCATCATCTTAGCAGCAATAGCCATACCTATACCATTACTCAAACCTTGTCCCAAAGGACCTGTGGAAGTTTCAACACCATCTAACATCCCATATTCAGGATGACCCGGAGTGCGGCTATTCCATTGTCTGAATGATTTTAAATCTTCGATAGTACAATCATAACCGGAAAGATGGAGCATGGAATAAAGAAGCATTGATCCATGACCTGCCGATAGAACGAATCGATCTCTATTAATCCATTTTGGATCTTCCGGATTATGTTTCAAGAATTCAGTCCATAAAACAGCGGCAACATCCGCCATACCCATAGGCAATCCGGGATGCCCTGAATTTGCCTTTTCAACTCCTTCAGCTGAAAGAATACGAATTGTGTTACCTGCCAACTTTAAGAGTTCAATACCATTTTTGTTCACGATTAACCACCTATAAAAATTTTTATTTGACTCGGTAATTTAAACATTATATGTGGAAGATGCTGTATCTCCACCTCTACCGGTCCAATTTGTATGATAAAATTCACCTCTCGGTTTGTCAATTCTTTCATAAGTATGAGCACCGAAATAATCTCTTTGAGCTTGCAATAAGTTAGCAGGCAATCGATTGTTTCTAAATCCATCAAAATAATTAAGTGCTGTACTTAAAGCGGGAATCCAAATACCGTTTTCAACAGATTTGGCTACGACTCTTCTCCAAGCTGCCTGCGATTCTTCAATCTTTTCTTTAAAGAAGGGATCAAGTAATAGATTAGTTAGTCCCGGATTATTATCGAAAGCTGTTTTTATCTTACCTAAGAATACAGATCGAATAATACAGCCGCCTCGCCACATAAGAGCAATACCACCATAATTTAAGTTCCAACCATACGCTTTAGCTGCATTACGCATGAGTACATATCCCTGAGCATAAGAAACAATCTTAGAAGCATAAAGAGCTCTCATTAAATCATCAACGAATGCTTTTTTATCACCTTCAAATTTTGGAACCGGACCGGAAAGAATTTTTGCTGCTTCCACTCTTTCATCCTTTTGTGAGGATAAAGTTCTTCCATAAACTGCTTCACCGATTAATGTAAGAGGAGCACCTTCATCAAGTGATGCCATTACTGTCCATTTGCCTGTACCTTTTTGACCTGCGGTATCAAGAATTTTTTCTACTAGCGGACTTCCGTCTTCATCTTTGAAATTCAAAATATCTCTTGTGATTTCTATTAGGTAGCTATCCAATTCACCTTCGTTCCATTCCTTAAATACTTGATACATTTCATCATAACTTAGACCGACATAATCTTTCATAATTTGATAAGCTTCGCAAATTAATTGCATATCGCCATATTCGATACCGTTATGAACCATTTTAACGAAATGACCTGCACCATTTTCACCAACCCAATCACAGCAAGGAGTACCATCATCTACTTTTGCGGCAATTGCTTGGAAAATTGGCTTAACCGATTCCCAAGCAGCTTTAGAACCACCGGGCATAATTGAAGGACCTTTTAATGCTCCCTCTTCTCCGCCTGATACTCCTGTTCCGATATATAATAATCCCTTCTCTTCAACATATTTCGTTCTTCTTGTCGTATCAGGGAAATGTGAGTTACCACCATCAATTATAATATCGCCTTTATCTAATAGAGGTATTAATAGTTCTATAAAATCATCCACAGGCTTACCTGCTTTAACCATAAGCATCACTTTACGTGGTGTCGCAATTGAATTAACAAATTCTTCAATCGAATGAGTACCGATTACATTTTTCCCTTTACCTCTTCCATTAACAAAATGATCAACCTTGTCCAAAGAGCGATTAAAAACTGCGACAGTAAAACCTTTGCTCTCCATATTGAGAACTAAGTTTTCACCCATAACCGCAAGACCAACGAGACCAATATCTGCTTTCTTCATAATTATTTACTCCTATTTATTCAATTATTTTTAAATCTATTTTTATAAGCCCATAATCCGAGAGCCGGATTAGAGACATAAAAAACTTCCTCACCGTCAGGCATTATATTTATACCATCGCGAAGTTGTTCGGGATCATATTTCTTCATCATCATACCTAAATCGGCATAATCGAAATTAACGCTTTTAATCTCCTCTTTAGAAATATTTCCCGGACAGTAAGTAATCTTAAATCTATCTTCAGAAGAACCATGAATCAAATGAGCTGCGGCACTTAGGTTATTTTGAAGTTCTTCATTTTTATCAACCGCATCTAATATCTCAGGAGTAGTAACGTAGCCATATTTTCTTATTAATCGATCAATCTCTTTATCTTCACCGAATTGATGAAGACCGGGAGCAAGGACAATTAATTCTCCATTATCTTCAATTGCCATTCTGGTTCTATAAATACTTTTATTCCCGAGCCAAGTACTTTTAAATTCATGCTCATCAAGATATACAATAACTTTTTTTAACGGTTTATCAAGCATTTGAAAATTTACTTTTTGAGAAAGTTCAGCAGCAAGGCGGAAGCACTCATAATCATCTCCGATAAATAATCCACGCATTACTAATTTGCCCGATTCATCTTTTCCGATCACAGTTTGCATATAAATTATTGGAAGCTCTTTGGCAAAATTCTCAGAAGCATAATTTAGCACTTTACGAACAGGAGTATCTGCCCTGCCCATCATTCTTTCCATTCCGTAAACCGCACCTAGGAAATGACTTTTATTTATCCCGTCTTTACCGCCGGTGCCGACAAAAATATTTTTATTATAGTTCGCCATTCCTACAACTTCATGCGGCACTACCTGTCCGATTGATAATATCAGATCATAATCACCTTCAACTAATATTTTATTTACTTGAGCGAGCCATGAATAATTTAGTTTACCTTCGGAAACTTCTTTAATAAAATCAGAGGGTACTTCACCTAAAGTTATGAGGTCGCTTCTCCAATTATGTACGCGAAATAATTCTTGTGGTATTCCGGGATACATTGTGGATATTTCTTTTTTAGTCATAGCAACGTGTGTGCCTAATGCAGGGAGTATATCAGTCATATATTCTTTATAATATTTATAAGAATAATGAGTCAATATTCCTGCTTGAGAATGAAACCTCGTAAAATCGGGTGGAATAGCTAGTACTTTTTTCTTATAACCTAATTTTTCTAAAGAAGAATAAACCGCTTCACGAATATCATCTTCACTAAGAAATTCATTTTCATTTCCACGAGCATATAATAACATCTAGACTACCTTCCAATTAGGATTTTCTGGCAAATAATTTTGAAATTCAGAAATAAGATTATTTTCATAATCTCCTTTATAGTTTCCGGCAAAGAATTTATCCAATGCTTCATCATAAAACTTTTTCCAAGAACTATCTTCATGTCCCGGATTAATCGGATAGAAAAGTACTCCATTAGATTTTGCAGCTTTTAAATCTCCCGGTGCATCACCGATCATAAGAATTTTATTATCAGGATACTTTCCTTTAGCGGCATATTTCAGGTGTTCGCTCTTTGTGCCGTATTCTTGACCTGCTATCAATTTAACAAATCCTGAGATATTATGTTCCTCCCATTCTCTTTTTAATGCTTCAACCGGAGTTTGAGAAACAACCATTAAATCAGCTTTCGATTTCATCTTTTCGAGAGATTCTATTACATAAGGAAACGGAGGGATATCAAATACTAATCGTTCTATCTCTTTATTTACCTCAATCGACCAATTTAATGTTTGGCTTATAACGGGGTTATTGACTTCAGCAGCGTATTTAATAAGCGCAGGATTGCCAAGCTTTGATTCTTTTTCAACCCAATCAATAACCGGAGTTAAATCGGGCATCTTAGCATTTCGCAATTTCACTTCTTCTCTTTGACCTAATAAATCTATTGCACGAATAAGAGCATTAAATCTATTTACACCTCTTGTCTTGGAATAAAGATTAACAAATTCCCAAGTTTCACGTGCATATTTAGATACTCTCTGTAATCCGAAATGTTTTACAAATTGCGGACAGAAACATTCTTTCTGTTTTATTTCCATTGTATCAAACACACATCCATCAGAATCGATTCCAATAAAAAATTCTTTCTCCGGTTTTAATTCGTCCAAAATTTTATGTGGATTTTCAATCATATCATCTCCAAA
>CALDDL010000097.1 GCA_937936675.1 uncultured bacterium | reverse complement strand
ACGCGGCATTGCTACTCCGATTTTTATTATTTAGTTATATTTTAATTTCAATTTATTATTTTACTTTAAGAATTGTTGTAAAGATTCATATAGTTTTGGCAGTGGTAATCCGACCACATTATAATAACAGCCATTGATTCTCTTTACGAATACGGCTCCGAAATCATCTTGTATCCCATAAGCACCGGCTTTATCCATCGGACTGCCGGTTTTAATATATTCTACTATCTCTTTTTCCGTTAATCTATTGAATGTTACTTTAGTCTTTTCGTAAGATACGAATTTCTTTTTTGTTATAGTATTATATAATGCAAATCCGGTATAAACATAATGAGATTTTCCGCTTAATTTACCTAAAATCTCTCCGGCATCTTTTTTATTCTTCGGCTTACCTATTATCTCTTTATCAAGAACTACAATAGTATCAGCAGTGATTATAATTCCTTTCTTTATTGATTCTATCGCTGGAGTGAGTTTATGCTCTGCTAATCTTTTTACTGTTTTTATCGGATGCTCGCCGTCTAAAATTTCTTCATTGAGTTCAAAACTAACCTGCTTAAATTTAAGACCTACTTGCTCTAAAAGTTTTTTTCTTCGTGGTGATTTTGATGCTAGATATATTGGTATTGCTGTTTTTACCATTTGGATAAGATGAGGAAGGACTATCTAAAAAGTGCTTTTATCGAACCCCAAGTTCTTTTTACACTCGATACATTATGATGTACGGTTACTTCTCCTGAATATGAAACTGAATTATCATTATCAACTATTTTAAGACGATATACATATAATAAGTCCGTAGCCTTAAATGCCGATGCATCAGTATATTCATAATTTCTGTCTGCACGGGTATCTACTGTGGCAATCTCAACAAATCCGCCGCTTACTGTTTTTCTCTCTACTACATAAAATTTAAGGTTGGTTTCATTCAATGTCTGCCAATTAAGCACAACATTCCCACTCACACTACGTGCAGTAAATTTCAATAATTCCGCCCCTGCAAAATTAATTGCCGCGAAAAGTAAAACGAAAAGAGAAATTTGTA
>CALDDL010000096.1 GCA_937936675.1 uncultured bacterium | reverse complement strand
GGGTGGCGCGGAGATACATTAAGATCGGACGTGAAAGATGTTACTAATTCATATCCGGGTCTATATGGATGGGATTTCGGTTTCTTAATCGGCGATGAGAATAAGGATACTATTAAAGCGAGAATGAGCCGATTGGTTAAAGAGGCTTTTGAACGGGGCGGAATAAATACTTTTTGCTGGCATTATAATAATCCAGTTACAGACAAATCGTTTTATGATGTAAATCGCGTAGTGGAAAAGATTTTACCCGGCGGCGGATATTATTTAAAGTATCTGCGTGATCTGGATAAGATTGCAGATTTTGCAAATAGTCTTAAAGATTCCAATGGAGTTCCGATCCCTATTATATTTCGTCCTTATCATGAATTTGATGGAGGTTGGTTTTGGTGGGGTGCTCCGTTTTGTACTAAAGAGGAATTTAAAAAACTTTGGATTACAACGGTGGAATATCTGCGCGATAAAAAAGGTGTAAGAAATTTCCTTTATGCTTTTTCTCCCGATCGAAATTTTAATAACGAAAAAGAATTCTTAGAGCGATATCCCGGAGACGATTATGTAGATATTATTGGCATGGATAATTATTGGGATTTTGGTCCCGAAGGCGCAGGTCTAAAAGGAGTTACAAAGAAACTCGAAATATTAACACGAATAGGTAAAGAAAAAAATAAAGTTGCAGCAATGACCGAAACAGGTCTCGAAGGAATTGTTAATCCGAAATGGTTTACGGAACGATTATTTAAGACCTTTGATGTCGATACCGTAAAGATCGCCTATGTGATGGTATGGCGCAATGATAATCCTAAACACCATTATGCTCCATATAAAGGGCATCCTGCATCTGATGATTTTATTCAGTTCCGTTTGAATCCGAAAATATTATTCGAAGACGACCTGCCGAATCTTTATTCAAAAAAATTAGATAGAACAGATTTAGAATTATTAGAGATGAATAAAAAAATTAAATTTATAAAAGCAATCGGTATCAAGCCGCTAATACCGTAAGGAGCATAAAATGAAACTGAAATACTTGATATTTTTTCTTCTAGGAGCAGTTGGATTAATGTATTCAAAAGGTGAGGAGAAAACTTCTGTGAAAAAAATAGAAATCAATTCGGGCTGGCAATTTAAGCAATCCGATAAAGAAGAATGGCTGCCCGCAACGGTGCCGGGAACGGTTCATACCGATCTTCTTAATAATAAATTAATTCCCGATCCATTTTATAGAAATAATGAGAAAGACCTTCAATGGATCGATAAAAAAGATTGGGAATATCAAACTATTTTAAATGTCGATGAAAAAACTTTATCGATGCAAAACGTGGAATTAATTTTCAACGGTCTCGATACTTATGCCGATGTTTATGTAAACGGAGAGAAAGTTTTATCTGCCGATAATATGTTCAGGGAGTGGAAATTAGAGGTTAAGAAATATCTCAAAGCGGGTGAAAATCAATTAAAAATATATTTTCATTCGCCCGTGAAAATTGACGTACCGAAAATTGCTGCGATGGGATATCAACTTCCTGCAATAAATGATCAAAGTGAGAATGGCGGCTTAGGAGATAAGAAGATAAGTATCTTCGCACGCAAAGCGCAGTATCATTATGGTTGGGATTGGGGTCCACGATTTGTAACTTCAGGAATATGGCGCCCTATTTATCTTCGTGCCTATGATTCTTTTGTAATAGAAAATATTCAATTGGTTCCTAATAGTATAACGGAACAATTAGCAAATGTAGTAGCACATCTCGAAATCAATTCCGATATTAATGATAATGTGGTATTAAAAATCAATGCAGACGGGAAAGAGTATGTCTCTAAAAATGTTCGCCTCTATGAAGGAACAAATAAAATTTCGGCAGTTTTTGAAATTACAAAACCAAATTTATGGATGCCGAATGGACTCGGTACTCCTTATCTATATAATGTTACGGCTTCGCTGAATCATCTTGATAAATCATTCGATTCGATTGATGAAAAGATGGGATTGCGTACAGTGGAAGTAGTAAGAGACAAAGATGAAAAAGGGACGAGTTTTTATTTTAAGGTAAATGGTCATCCCGTTTTTATGAAGGGAGCTAATTATATTCCTCAGGATAATTTCCTTACTCGTGTAACGGATAAAGATTATGAAGCAGTTATCAAGTCCGCGGTCGATGCCAATATGAATATGCTTAGAGTATGGGGCGGCGGAATTTATGAAAATGATATTTTCTATGATTTATGTGATAAGAACGGGATAACGGTGTGGCAGGATTTCATGTTTGCATGCAGTATGTATCCGGGCGATGAGAAATTCCTAAATAGCGTAAAAGAAGAAGCGATTGATAACGTTAAACGTCTCCGCAATCATCCATCGATAGCTATCTGGTGCGGCAATAACGAGAATGAAGATGGCTGGAATTATTGGGGATATAAAACACCATTCACAGAAGAGCAGCAGAAAACTATTTATAATTCATATAAAGAAAAATTCTTTAACATAATTCCGAGTGTAGTGAAAGAATATGACGGTACACGATTCTACTGGCCCTCATCGCCTAATTCAGATTTCGGAAGAGCTTCTAATATGTCATCGGGAGATTTACATTATTGGGGTGTATGGCATGGCAAAGAACCGTTCGAAAATTTTCAAGAAAAAATTGGAAGATTCATAAGCGAATACGGATTTCAATCGTTTCCGGAATTCAAAACCGTAAAATCATATACAATACCGGAAGATTGGGATATCGAGTCGGACGTAATGATGTCGCATCAAAGAAGTGGAATTGGTAATTTAAGAATCCGCGATTACCTGAATATGTATTACAAAACTCCGAAAGATTTTGAAACATTTTTATATGTGGGACAGGTGCTTCAGGGATATGGAATTAAGCAAGCGATTGAAGCACATCGCCGTGCAATGCCATATAATATGGGGTCGCTCTATTGGCAGATTAATGATTGCTGGCCTGTGGCTTCATGGTCGAGCACCGATTATTATAAACGTTGGAAAGCGATGCACTACGAAGCAAAGAAAGCTTATAAAGAAATAATTGTCTCTCCGATATTGAAAGATGGATTCGTAACTTTTACTATTGTATCGGATCGATTAGAACCGGTCGGTGCGCAGCTTACTATTAAATCGTATGACTTCTCGGGTAAGGAATTATATTCGCAGAATCTGCCGATAGAGATAAAAGCAAATACAAGTGCGAATTACTTGACTCTTTTGCCTAAGGATTTATTGAATGGGGTTGATGAATCGAAAGTAGTTGTAGTAACTGAAATTAAGATTGGCGGTAAAGTTGCCTCCGATAATCTTCTTTATTTTAAGCAGCCAAAAGACTTAGCCCTTACTAAGCCAGAAGTAAAAATGAACGTAAAGAAATCGGGCAATGGATATACGGTTGAACTATCGACAGATAAATTAGCAAAGAATGTTTATTTGCAGATAGAAGAAGAGGGATTTTTCTCCGATAATTATTTTGATCTGTTACCGGGAAGAAACGTAGTAATTAATTTTACTTCCAAAAAACCTGTAGAGAA
>CALDDL010000095.1 GCA_937936675.1 uncultured bacterium | reverse complement strand
AAAAAATCCCAGAAACGGCAGACTTCCTAATAGTCTGTCTTATCCACCGTTTCATAGGAGGGTGTGTGTGTGTTTAATTTTGTGTTGCGGCTATTTTATTCCATGTAATAGTAGGTTTTTAACTGTACCGCTAATTTTTTTGATCCCGATTTTTTTAGGGTCTGCTGCCCATACATGAAGCAGATACCTGATTGCACCAAATATGAAATTCCTGAAAACATTTAAGTCTATCACTTTCCTGAAATTCCCTTTTGCAATCCCCTCTTTCATTACTGCTTCGGCAATATCCAGAAATTTTTCGTAATAATCATTAAATCTATATTCACCGAGACGTATAATATTATTCTGTTCATTTACAAATACAACTGCAAGGGATGGATTACCTGAAAAAACTTCAAAAACCATATCCACCATTAATTCTACTTTTTCTTCCGGCTCAAGCGAATTATTATCCGAGACAATTCTTAATTTTTCGAATAATTCCTGCCAAAGTTTATCGAATATATTGAATAGAATATCTTCTTTATTTTTGTAATAGACATAAACGCTTCCGGTAGCCACATTAGCCTTCTTAGCTATCGTAGATATTTTAGCATTATGATATCCGAACTCGGCAAAAACTTTTATCGCCGCATCTATAATATCCTTTTCTTTATGTCCTTCTTTTAATCGCATATACCTTTAATGAATATTGATTCAAAAATAATAAACAGTTTTTCAAAAAGCAATATATTTGTTTTTAACTATCCCCTTATTGCGTTTCCTGTTGCTTTTTCAAAAAAGTGGAGTTTATTTAATCGTAAATAGAGATTATATGGCTTACCTACTTCCGGCAAATCCTGTGTATTCAATCGCGCAATTAATGGCTGATTTTCTATCGTTGTATAAACAATTATTTCATTACCCATCGGTTCTACAACATCCAAATTGACCTGTAATAATTGAAGAATCTCGCTCTCCGTCTGATTGCAAAGAATATCTTCGGGTCTAATCCCCAGAGTTACATCCTTACCCGCTGCTTTCTTTAAAAATGATAATGGTTCTCCAAGATTCATTACTACACTTCCGTTCTTTGTAACAAATTGAAGTCTGCCCGCGTCTGTTATCTTTCCTTCAATAAAATTCATCGCCGGACTTCCGATAAAACCCGCTACAAATATATTATTTGGGAAATTATATAAATTCAACGGACTATCAATCTGCTGGATTATAGCATCTTTCATAACTACAATTCTGTCCCCCATCGTCATCGCCTCGGTCTGATCATGTGTTACATATACAATCGTAGCCTGCAATCTTTTATGAAGCTTTGAGATTTCAGTTCTCATCTGAACCCTAAGTTTAGCATCAAGATTACTCAATGGTTCATCAAATAAAAATACTTTTGGCTGCCTTACTATCGCTCTTCCCACCGCCACACGCTGCCTTTGCCCACCTGATAATGCTTTCGGTTTCCTATCCAAATATTCCACTATACCTAATATCTCTGCCGCATCCATTACTCTTTTTTTAATCTCGTTTTTATCGACTTTTCTTAACTTCAATCCGAATGCCATATTCTCATATACGCTCATGTGAGGATATAGTGCATAATTCTGGAATACCATGGCAATATCTCGATCTTTAGGCGAAACATCATTTACCATTCGGTCATCAATATATAATTCACCCGATGAGATTTCTTCCAATCCAGCAATCATTCTTAATGTAGTCGATTTACCACAACCCGAAGGACCAACTAATACTACAAACTCTTTATCATTGATTTCAAAACTTGCATTATCCACAGCAGGTTTTTTACTATCATAATATTTCGTGATGTTTACTAATTTAACAGATGCCATAATTTTTATCCCTTAACGCTTCCTAGCATTATACCTTTTATGTAATATTTTTGTAAAGCTAAAAATACAATAATAACGGGAATAATAGTAATTACCGAACCCGCCATCATCAATTCTGTATCTTGTGTATGTTCTCCCATAAGATTAGCAAGAGCCACAGGCAAAGTGTACATTGATGAATCCGTCATCACTATAAGTGGCCAGAGGAAATCGTTCCAAGTACCCATGAAAGTAAAAATACCTAATGTTACCAATATCGGTTTGCATAATGGGAGTATAACTTTCCAATAGATTTGTATCTCTGTTCCGCCATCAATTCTCGCTGCTTCAATCAAACTATCGGGAATCGATAATGCATATTGCTTAATAAGAAAAATTCCAAATATCGAAGCCATTCCCGGAATAATTATCGCCCAATATGTATTTATGAATCCCATATATTTTAGCATCAGAAATACAGGGAGCATCGTTACCTGACCCGGGATTACCATCGCGCTAAGTAAAGAATTGAAAATCTGCTTCTTGCCTCTGAATGCCATCTTAGCAAATGCGTACCCTGACATCGAATTAATTATTAATGAAATAAATGTAACCCCAACACTTATCACTATACTATTTATTAAATATCGAGTTAGATTCAATCGAGTGAATAAAGTAATATAATGAGTGAGAACAAATTCATCAGGGAATAATTTTGGTGGATAAACATTAGCTTCGCCCGATTTCATAAATGATGCAAAGACCATCCATACGAAAGGCATAAGCGACATAAATGCAATAATCGTTGCCGTTACTATCACTAATATTTTCTTTAATTTTTCACTCATCTATTTTTTGCACCTTAAATTGGATTAGTGTCCCAATCAATATTATAATAAATAACATAAATGCGAGTGCCGTAGAATACCCGATATTCCACCACCTGAAACCTTCTTGATACATATAATAAACAATACTGAGCGTACTATTCAAAGGTCCACCTTGCGTCATGATATATGGCTCGGCAAATAATTGAAAGTATCCTATCATTGTAATAACACTAATAAATAAAGTCGTGGGAGCTAGCATAGGAATTGTAATATTCCTAAATCTCTGCCATCCGCTTGCTCCTTCAATACTTGCCGCCTCATAAAGCTCTTCGGGAATATTTTGTAAGCCTGCAATAAAGATTATCATATTATATCCAAAATTTTTCCATACCGCCATAATTATAATTGCAGGCATTGCAAGGTTCGGATCGCCTAACCAATCAACTGGTCCGATCCCTACGAAACTAAGTACATAATTAAGCAATCCAAAACGTGGATGATATATATAACGCCAGACGATCGATACAGCTACTAAAGTTGTAACAACAGGAAGAAAATAAATTAAACGGAACATCCCTTTCCATTTTATATATTTTGAATTTAGAAGCATTGCAGTGCCTAATGACACACCAACAGAAAGCGGTCCGCCAAGCAGAACAAAATAAAAAGTATTTTTAAGTGCAATCCAGAATAGCGGATCATTTATAAGATCAATGTAATTCTTTAATCCTACAAAACGTAAGTATTCCCAACTGCCTAATGAATAAATATCAAAATCAGAAAAACTGAGTGAAAATGCGGCAATCACAGGAATAAAGAAAAATAGGGTTATAACTCCGAGAGAAGGTCCAAGAAATAGTAGTAATGCGCTGAATTTTGTTTTTGATTTCATCTATTCTTTACCCAACATCCATCTTCTTTTTTCAAGTATTTTATTTACGTCAGAATCCAACTCTTTTAATGCTTTCGATATCTCCTTTTTGTTCCTTGCCGTCTGCTCTGCATATTGCTGAATTTTAGAGAAGACTATTTGCTCCCATTCCGGAATTTTTGGAGTCGGGACTGTATTATTTAACTGGATATAAAAAGCATTCATATATTTGTTTGAAGTAAAAGTCGAGTCCTGCCAAACACTTTTTAAGGCAGGAAGTGATGAAACCAAATTATAGAATTTTAATTGTATATCAGCTCTCGAAAGAAACTCAATAAATTTCCAAGCTTCTTTTTTCGATTTAGAAAATTTATTTAGAACTAAACTTGCGCCACCCGCTAATGATTTTCCGGGATAAGTAGAATCAGGTGATGGTAAAGGTGCAGTCATCCATTCATTTTGAAGTTCTTTAGGGAATCGATTTTTCATCTCTGTTACATTCCATGGACCGGTAATATAAAAAGTAAAATATCCCTCTCCGAATGCTTGATACAAATTTAATACTTGCTGTAAATCAGTCGGAGCAAGTCCCTCTCTATAAAATTTCATTAAAAATGAATAAGCTTGGGTAAATTCTTTACCGGAGAAATTACCATAAGTATTATTATCTTTTAATAAATCGGCACCGTTCTGAACACCGAACAGAATAAATGGTAACCATTCATTTGTAGGAATAAAAAACGGAAAAGTTTTTGAGTATTTCGGAAGGTTTTTTATACTCTTACTCATTTGATAAAGTTCATCCCAAGTTTTCGGACCATTAGTATATCCGGCTTCTTTCAAAATATCCTTCCGATAGAATAGAACTCTTGTATCAACGTACCAAGGGATTCCATATATCGAACTATCTAAAACATTAGTATCCCATATTCCGGAGAAATAATTTTCTTTTTTTATTACTGATGATGAGTTTACTAATGAATCTAGCGGCTGAATTGTAGAAAGTGAATTAAACTCCGGCACCCATGTATTCCCTAATTGAAAAGCATCGGGCAGGGTTTCGCTTGCAAAAGCTGTAATTAGTTTTTCATGTGCGGCTGTCCATGGTATCTGTTGGACTATTACTTTAACGTTTGGATTTTCTTTTTCAAACTCGGGGACTAACCTTGAAACATATTCCCCTTCGACTCCCATCGCCCAAAAATTAATCACAACTTTATCATTATTCTTTTGAGAGCAAGAAAGTGAAATAATTGAGATTATATAAATAAGTGCAATGATTTTCTTTTTCATCGAGACCGGATTTTGAACAAATAAATATTAAAGATTAATTAGCGAAATATAACTGAAATAATTCAATATTTCATTAATCTTTTGTAGGTAAAAGACTGAGACTTACGACGAGCTTTTTATACTAACTGCCTAATCAAAAAAGTTAGAATTTTTTGGTGAGATGCTAATTATTATTTTTCTCATTTTAAGAGAGATTTATAATACAAATCCAATACTATCTGTGGTCCATAAGTGTACCACGCGTATCCGGTTCTTCTTTCTCTTTCAACTTCTTCTAATGAATAAACGATTTTACCTTCTCTTCTACAAAAAATTGGAGTAAGAGTTTTCAGATCATTGAATCTAGTCCAAATCGGTGCGGCATTTTTATCCTGCTCAATTAAGACATCTTTTGTTGTTGTATGATATTGAAAATCTTCTAATGGAGCATCTACTACTTTAATCCTAATTCCATATATCTTGGATTCTTCAAACCAATCAACTGCATCTTTGATGGCGAGTTTAATATTTTTACTAGGATTTTTAATACTCATAAGAAATAAAACAATTTCAGCACTCTCTTGATTACAGATAGC
>CALDDL010000094.1 GCA_937936675.1 uncultured bacterium | reverse complement strand
GTACGCAGGGCAAAAGTAATTTCTTCGGCTTATAGCCTTATTGTGTAAAGCTTTCATAGGTAACTTAAGAATTATCTAAATAAATAACAATAGTAATTGGGAGAATAGTATGTCTAAAATTCTGGGCTTAGATTTAGGAACAAATTCTATCGGTTGCACTTTGCGGGATACTTCCCAAAGAGAAAATCAAATTGTCTTTTCTACTGTTTTAACTTTTGATAAAGGGGTAGGAGAAGAAAAAGGTGTGGAAGTTCCACTTGTACAACAAAGAACAATGAGCAGAAGTAAAAGAAGGAACTATAATGCAAGAAGATACCGCAAGTGGCAATTACTGGAAACGCTAATAAAAACCACACCTCCTATGTGTCCGCTTACTATGGATGAATTAAACCGATGGCGAAAATATGACAACGAAAACGGAAATGAGTACCCCTCTTCTCCCGAATTTTTGGCTTGGATTCGATTGGATTTTGATGGTGATAATATTAGCGATTTTATTAATCCTTATGAATTAAGGGCTCTCGCATCAAAACAAAAAATCAATAATCCCCTTATACTCGGAAGAATCTTTTACCACATAACTCAAAGACGCGGGTTTAAAGGAAGAGACGAAGCTGAGTCCGAAACAATTTTAAAAGGAAGCGATGAAAAAGGAATTGCGGGTGCAGATACAACATTAAATATTATGAAAGATAAAAATGTTTCTCTTAGCGAAGCATTGTTAATTGATCATAATGAAAATATTAAGAGAATAAGAAATCGATATAGCTTAAGAAAATTAGTAGAAGAAGAACTTAAATCGATCTGCCTTAAGAATGAGATAGATATTGAAAGTGAACTTTATAAAAATCTTGCAAAATCAATTCTATGGCAGAGACCATTAAGAACTCAAAAAGGAAATATCGGTAAGTGTACTTTCGAAATTAATAAACCTCGCTGCCCCATTAGTCATCCACTATTTGAAGAATATCGTGCTCTCGCATTTCTAAATAATATCAAAATTACTAATCTCGAAAATAATGAAGAACAAAACCTTTCTTTAGAAGAAAAGGAAAAAATTATTTCTAAATTATTCTTAAGAAAGAGTAAACCGACTTTTGATTTTAGCGAAATCATGAAACTTATCGATCCCAATAAAAACCAGTATAAATTTAATTTCAAAGACTACGTTAGCGTGAGCGGTATGCCCGTAACAGCAGCATTAAAAGAGCTTTTTGGTTGCAACGTTTATGAAATCTCAATTAATAAAGCCTCTCCGGCAAACGGAGAAAAAAGCTACTACGATTATGAAGACCTTTGGCATGTTCTATATACTTTTACCGATAGCGAAAGTCTGATTAAATTTGCGAAGAGTAAATTGCAGCTCAGCGATGAGGATTCGGTAAAATTTTCAAAGATAAAAATCCCACAAGGATTTGCTGCTTTAAGTATCAACGCAATTATGAAAATATTAAAATACCTTCATCAGGGATATATTTATAGCGATGCAGTTTTCTTGGCTAATCTTAGTAAAGTATTAGACCAATCTCTTACGAGTGAAGAAGAAGAAAAATTGATTGCTAATGTCCATAGATTAATGATTAATCAAAAATCCAATAAAAATAAAAGTGCCATAATTAATAACCTTATCAGTAACTATATTAATAATGAAGAAATGAACGAGAAGAAAGAAAGCTCCTACATTTCGGATGATGCTCTAAATAAATTAGTAGAGAATGAGATAATAAATGTCTTGGGAAATAATAGATGGATTGAACTGGGCGAACAAAATCAGAATCATTTAATAAATGAAATAAGAGATAATTTCAAAAATTTACTAATTACCAGAGGCAATTTTTCACGAGGTGTCCTTTATGATAAAGTCCCGAGATTTGATGATCAGATAAAAACTTTACTTAAGAAAGAATATCCCGAATGGGATGAAGAAAGATTTAAATATTTATATCATCCTGCCGAAAGTGAGTTCTATCCGGCGGCAAAAGAGATAGACGGAAAGAAAATATTAGGTTCACCAGAACCGATATCCAAGGGTTTAAAAAATCCAATGGCACTTAAAACACTTTACGTACTAAAGAAATTAATTAATCATCTTATATTAACCGAAAAAATAGATTCGGAAACCAGAGTAGTAGTGGAAATTGCTAGAGAACTTAATGATGCAAATAGAAGAGCCGCTTATGAAAGATGGAAAAATGAAAGACAGAAAGAGAATGAATCCTTAGTTGATAAAATAACTCAATCAGCTTCCGAAGCAGGTTATCCCGATATCTCAGTTGATGATAATATATTAACTAAATATAAGCTATGGTTAGAGCAAGGAATGCAATGCCTCTATACCGGCAAAGTAATAGCTTTTTCAGAATTACTAAATGGAACTTCGGTGGATATTGAACATACTATCCCTGCAAGTATATCGTTTGATAATGAACTTTCCAACTTGACTTTAGCGAATTCAAGATATAATAGAGATATAAAAAAGAAATTAATTCCTACCCAATTACCAAATTATAATACCACAATTGAGATTAACGGAGAATCTTATAAAGCAATTTTACCTAATATTAAATTTATTGAGAATAAGGTAAAGCACTATTCAAAATTAGTGGAAGATGCAAAGAAAAAATCAAAAAGTGCACAGAGCAAAGATCAAAAAGATACTCAAATTCAAAATAGACATTATTATAAAATGCATTATGATTACTGGAATAAAAAGTTAAGAACATTCACAGATACAGAGATAAGAAACAGTTGGAAAAATAGCCAATTGGTAGATACACAAATTATTTCTAAATACGCATTCCATTATTTAAAGACCGTATTTAATATAGTGGACGTGCAAAAAGGTAGCGTAACGGCTGCATTCAGAGAAATATTTAATCTTGGATTTAAAAAAGACAGGAATAGCAGTATCCATCATGCAATTGATGCGGCTACATTAACACTCATTCCTTATCCGAAAAAAAGAGATTACCTATTACTAAAATATTTCGAAGCAACCGAAAGAAAATTAGCATTCCATACGAAGCCGGAATATTGGAATAATTTTTCTTCCGAGATTATAAAGGACTTAGAGCAAAAAACATTTGTGAACTATTATAAGAAGGATACAACCTTAGTACAGACATATAAAAACGTAAGGAAAAGAGGTAGAATTCAGTACGTAAAAAAACAATTGGCTAACGGTAAGTTTGAGTATATCCTAGATGATAAAGGGAATAGAATCCCTATGGTTGCACAAGGAGATACTATCCGGGGACAATTACATGAAGAAACTTTTTTAGGGGCAATTAAGCTTCCGATCAATAACACAGGAATAAGAGCGAATTATAAAATAGAAAAAAAACCACTTATTTATGTTTTTAGAAAACCTATAAAAAGTTTTACCAAGATTGAAGAACTAAAATCAATTATTGATGATAAAGTTAGGAATGATATTTCTCAAACAATTAATGAACGCATTGCCTTAGGTAAGTCGTTTACAGAAGCTATTAATGAAGATATCTGGATGAAAGATTCAAGCGGCAGTCCAATTAAACAAGATAAGAATGGGAGAGTATTATTCCCCATTCGCCATGTCAGATGCGTAGGTGCTATCGGAAGAGGCATTTTAACTTCCGAAAAAGCGTTACCGATTAAACAGCATTCGTCTTTATCAAAGCAAGAATACAAACAAAATTATTATGCTAAGAATGAAGAAATTACAGTTAGTATTTTTTATGAAAAATATTCAGACGGGATTCTAAGTAGAGAATTTAGATTAATTGGATTATTTGAACTTGCTCAATTAAAAATAAATAACTTGAATGAGTTGTCAACTATCCCTGAATATAATGTTTGCGAGAAAAAGAATATTCCTTCAAAATATTTTATTAAAACTGGATATAGAGTAATAGTTTATGAAAATTCACCTGATGAACTAAGAGAATTAAAACCTGATGAATTAATAAAGAGAATATACCGAGTTTATAAATTCAATAATGCTGGAACGAATTATATTTATTTACAATACAATTCAGAAGCCAGACAGGACAAAGAATTAGGGGTTGGTAGTACTGAATTTAAATTAGATGAATATCAGCCGCGACTTAAATTAACAGCTAATAATTTTAACTGTCTAGTTGAACACTATGATTTTGATATATCAATTGATGGAGAAATCATTTTCAAATGATAAAGCGGACATTATATTTCAGCAAGAACGCTTATCTCAGTACTAAAGATGAGCAGCTAATTGCAAAAATAAAAGAGTCCAATGATGAAAGTGAAAAAGAGATTACAGCCCCGATAGAAGATATCGGGATTGTAATTCTCGATGGTGCAATTACAATTTCGCAGCCATTAATAGCTTCATTATTGGAGAATAATTGTGCTTTAGTTGTCTGCAATCCCAATCACATGCCGACCGGATTATTCTTGCCTTTGACGGGAAACTATTTGCAGAGCGAAATTTTTCAAGCGCAGATTGAAGCCTCTAAACCACTTAAGAAACAACTATGGCAGCAGACGATTTCCGCAAAAATTAAAAATCAAGCTGCTCATCTTAAGAAAAGAAAAGTGCCGATTAAAAATATGATTTATTGGTCAAAGGAAGTAAAATCGGGCGACCCGGAAAATCTCGAAGGAAGAGCTGCGGCATATTATTGGAAAAATATATTTAAACAGATTCCTGATTTTATTCGGGATCGATACGGTGATCCGCCTAATCAATTATTGAATTATGGATATGCAATACTTCGAGCAATAGTAGCACGTGGATTAGTTGCATCAGGATTATTGCCAACTCTGGGAATTTTTCATCACAATAAATACAATGCTTACTGTTTAGCGGATGATATAATGGAGCCATATCGACCTTATATGGATAAAATTGTTGCGGATTTTATTGCGAATGGTGAAGACTTTTATGAATTGACCCCATCGATAAAAAAACAATTATTGGAAATTGCCACAACCGAAATATTTATCGATAATAATCGAAGTCCTTTAATGGTGGGATTGCAAAGGACTACATCTTCGCTTGCAAAATGTTTCAAAGGAGAATTAAGAAAAATTACTTATCCGGAATTTTTATGAGATTCAGCGAGTATAGAATTATGTGGATACTAGTGTTTTTTGATTTACCCGTGGTAACACAAAAGGACCGGAAGATATATTCCAAATTTCGGAAATTTTTAATGAAAGATGGATTTGATATGTTTCAATTTTCCATTTATGTAAGGCACTGTGCTAGTCGTGAGAATAAGAATGTACATATAAAACGGATAAAGCAGGAATTGCCGCCTAAAGGGAAAGTGGGAATATTATCGATAACAGATAAACAATTTGGAATGATGGAAATATTTGAAGGTAAGAATCAAGCAGATGGATTTTTAGAACCGCATCAATTGGAATTATTTTGAATGCCCCTTTAGGTTACCAAAAAGGTTATTAAAAGGGGCATCTGATTTTTTCGATCCTAATATTGGGCTAACTTATTGAAAAACAATAAGATAAACCGACCTACCATGAATCTAATATCAGTAAATCAAAATTTGAAAGCAATCCACAAC
>CALDDL010000093.1 GCA_937936675.1 uncultured bacterium | reverse complement strand
AATATCGAATTCCAAGAGCAAATAGACCTACAACATTCATAAGCCCGACAAGCCCAGTTTCTACAATAATCCCTACAAGGTATTTTTGAATAAGAATTTTGGATTTCTCCATAATTTCTGCAACGAGAGAATGTTTTTCTTTATCAAATAGAAGTACCACAAATTCAAGGAAGAATTCTTTATAAAATAGAATGAGGAATATATAAACCGGAATTAAGAACATAATTACTAATACATTACCGATAGAAACAATAGTAGGTCCGATCAGGGATTTTAATTCTGTTAGACCTTTATCTTTAGATTCGGCAATCCAGCTATTAACTTTGCCATGGCTTACGTTAAATGAACGAGAAGCCCAGTCAGTCCCACTTTTAAGAATTGCATCGAATTTATCATTTAATTCAGGTAGCATATCGCCAAACATGATTATCTGAACAGTCAAGAAATAGATTAATCCTGCCAATAAAAGAAATGATATTAAGATTGAAATGAGTATTGCAACTATTCGATTCACTTTGTATTTAACTAGATATTCTACTACGGGGTCTAATAAAATAGCAAAGATTAAGGAGAACAAAATAGGCACAATGATATCTGTACCGATATAAAGGATAAAAAAGAATCCAATGAATCCTAAAGTCATTAAGGAAAATTTTTGATATAATGGAGCATCAGTCTTTGCAGGCATTGGGATCCTATGATTTATCTTGTGAAAAAATTAATATACTATATTCTCCGATAGAAAGAGAAGTATGAAAATCTAAATTATCCATCCCCCCTACTTGAGCTTCAACATCGGTGGAATTGAAACCTTGAAAAAGTTCGCTGTAAATTTTCGCATCGCTATTAAGGCGCAATTTCCATAGACCGCCATTAGGCATTCCGATTTGATAATTTTCTTTTAGAGTACCGCTAAAATTGCAAACTATTACCACATCATCGCCGGCTCCATGTTGATCCCATCTTTGGAAAGCGGCTATCTTATCATTTTCGTTTATATGATAAATATTTACCGATTGACCGCAGAGACCTCGAGTTAATTCATCACGATTTAATCGCAGATTAATCAGATCATGATAGATGCGGACAATACCTTGGAATTGTTCATTTTTATTCCAATCTAATGGGACATCATCTTTGAAATATTCACCTTCGAGAAATTCCTGCCCTTGAAAGAGCATTGGGATACCGGGAGTGGTGAAAACAAGACCGGCAGCTAAGATCGATCGTTTCTGGGCATGATACCCGGAGGCATCTTCGGGATTAATTTCTTGAGGGAGACGTGACTTGCCATTTGCCACTTCATCATGGGATTCGCTATAAATTACTCTTCGGAATGAATCGTTATTATAAATAAAAGATATTGAATCTTTTATTTGTCCCATGGATCTATTTTCGTCATTTGGGAGAGAGAGGATTTCTCTTACGGGATGAACGAAATTAGCATCGCATTGAGTATGGAATCCTGCTCCGCCTTCATTGATATCCATCGTAAGCCAAGTATTATTTCTCCAGTCTTCGGCTATTAATATTGAGAAAGGAGATACTTCTCTAACATAGTTATTAATTTCCTGCATAAGCGACCAACCTTCCGGGATATCATTAATTTCATTTCCATCGATACTCCTTATGTAAAGTGTGCTATCATATCTAAGACCATTAACGTGGTATTCTTCAATCCACATTTTGGCATTATCTTTAATAAAACTTATCACTTCGGTTCTTCCATAATCGGGGCGAGTGCTACCCCAAGGAGTTTCGGATTTTTCGTCATTATAGAAATAGATTCCGCCTTTTCCGTTTTCCGACCAGCCGTCGAACTGCCAAAGATCAAGATCACTTGGACCGAAATGATTATAGACAACATCTTGAATTATAGCGAAACCCATTTTATGAGCTTCTCTGATGAATAACTTGAATTTATCCGGACCTCCATAAGCACTTTCTACTGCAAAAATATGGGCTGGATTATATCCCCAAGAATAATCACCCGCAAATTCAGTAACGGGCATTATCTGAATTGCATTAACTCCTAATGCTTTTATATGTTCTAATTTCTTGAGTGCGGTTTCAAAATTGCCTACTTTTCCTTCATTTTCGGTAAAAAAAGAACCCAGATGCATTTCGTAAATTACTAATTCATTATGGGGGTACATTTGGAAATTATCATCTTTCCAATCAAAGGACATTGGGTCGTAGATAACTCCATTACCAGTTGAATTGGTTACTTGCTTGGCATAAGGATCGATCCGTTCGAGTCTTAAATCGCCATTGTAAATTACGAATTTATATTCATCGCCTGCTTTAGCTTCTTTAACGTCAACATACCAATAGCCATTTTCTTCGCTTGTAAGGGGAGTATCGATATCGGACCAATAATTAAAATTGCCAATAACGAAAACCGAATCTGCATTAGGAGCCCAAACGCGAAAAGCGACTCCATTTTTATGGACAATTGCTCCCATTCCTTGAATTATCTCTTGATTTATCACTTTTTCCATATATCGATGCCTTTAATTTTATGCAGTTTAAAATAGTGTAAGATGAAGTATATTAAACAGAGCATAAGTTTCATATATTATGTAAATATTTGATATTGCTATTGTAGTGTTTGATATTAGTTATGTGTAGTATTTTCTGCTACAAAAAGGTAAAAATTCCTTGCATATATACAATTCGTTTTAGTAAATTGAATGTAATTTTTAAAAGAGACTAAATGAACATTTATTCATTACTGCCATTAGTAGCATTATTGGTAAATGCTCTGCTCACGTTATATATTTTTGTACAAAAGTATTCCTCTCCCATAAACAAAAATTATATTTTTTATTCGCTCAATCTTTTATTACTAATATCAATAGAATTAATAACCGTCAATTTTGTTGCCGAACCGATAGAGGATTTATTTCGATTTGGTTCAATTTT
>CALDDL010000092.1 GCA_937936675.1 uncultured bacterium | reverse complement strand
GGCTGTATTTAATCAAATTAGTTACTAATTTATTAAGTACAGCCTTTTTATTATATTTCTATTAATTTAATTATTCATTAATTTATATTGTAAATAGAAACTCAAATGTCAGATTTTTTTGGGGAGGTTCATTGTTTGACGATAATACAAATATGCATGGTGGTTCTTTAGAAACCAGAAAGTTTTTTAATGCTGATGAGTATTCAGAGCAAAAATTATCAGAACTCAATAAGCTTTACTCTGATTCATTTCGCAATATTAAAGAAGGCGAAATTATTCAGGGCACAATTGTAGGTATTAATTCTGATAACGTAATAGTTAATGTTGGTTTTAAATCTGATGGAAGTATATCACGAAATGAATTTTCATCAACCGAAGAGATAAAGATAGGTGAGCATATTGATATCGTTATCGAAAGTGTAGAAGATGAAGAAGGTAATTTAGTATTAAGCAAAAAGAGAGCAGACTTCCTTAAAGTTTGGGCTCGCATTATGGATGCTTTCGAAAATGAAAAAATTATCGTTGGTAAAATTCTTAAAAGAATTAAAGGCGGTATGGTGGTTGATCTTTTGGGAATCGAAGCATTTTTACCCGGTTCGCAGATTGATATCCGTCCTGTAAGAGATTTTGATGCATTCGTTGGTCAAACAATGGATTTCAAAATTGTTAAAGTAAATATTCCTACTGAAAACGTAGTTGTTTCACATAAAGTATTAATCGAAGAAACAATTTCAGACCAAAGAAAAGAAATTCTTGAAAAATTAGAAAAAGGTCAGATTCTTGAAGGTACAGTTAAAGCAATCACCGATTTCGGTGTATTCGTTGATCTTGGCGGTGTCGATGGTCTAATTCATATTACAGACTTAAGCTGGGGAAGAATTAATCATCCTAGCGAAGTTGTTAAGCTTGATGAAAAAATCAAAGTTGTCGTAACTGATTATGACAAAAAGAAGAAGAGAATTTCACTTAGCTTAAAATAATTACTTCCACATCCATGGGAAAAAATCGGTCAGAAATATAAAATCGGCGATAAAGTTGCCGGTCGAGTAGTTTCATTGACTGATTACGGTGCTTTCATAGAGATCGAAAAAGGAATTGAAGGATTAATTCATATTTCAGATATGTGTTGTACAAAATATTATTGGCATCCATCACATTATGTATCGATGGAACAATTAGTGGAAGCAGTAATTCTTAAATTAGATTCAGAAGAAAAGAAGATCTCAAATGGAATGAAGCAACTTACTCCGGATCCATGGCAAGATTTAATAAATAAATATCCAATAAAGTCACAACATTCTGTAGTGTTACATCATTTTAATAGGTCTAAAATATTTGTAGAATTAGAATCGTATGTCGTTGGTATCTTAGATAAATCTGGTATCTCAAAGAAAAAGAAGTTCTGCCATACTGGTGGAGTTATTAAAAAAGGTCAAAAGATAGATGTCGTTGTTCTAGACGTTGATAGCGAACAAAGAAAAATCTCTTTTAGTCATAAATAAGTTAATCCAAATCCATGGGATAATTTTGAAAAAGTATATGAAAAAAGTGAAATAGTAAAAGGAAAAATTCTAAAAATTATATTAAGAAAAGGAATAATAGTCCGGCTTCCATTCAAGATTAGTGGATTTATTCCTGCAACACAACTATCTAAATCAAAAATTAGAAATATGAAGAACAATTTTTCCAAAAGAAATAGACTCAATTTAATAATTTTAATTTTTGACAAGCAAAATAAAAGAATTATTTTAAGTGCTTTAGCAATTGTGAAAGATAAAACTGATGAAGAAATTGCAGCAGATATTAATGATTATAAACTTGAAAAAGTTACAATCGCAGATGTAAGAAATTCTGATTTGGGAAAATATGATTATTCATATTTCGATTTATTGCAAAAAAAAGCAACAACTTAAAGTGAGAGCGATAAGTGAAAAGGAAATTGAAAAATAATATTAGTTGAACTTGCAAGAATACATTTTTAAGAAAGAAGAAAGAGATTTGAAAGCAGCATTTTATACATTAGGTTGTAAACTGAATTATTCGGAAACCTCCACAATCAGCAAGCAGTTTCTAAATAAAGGATTTGAAA
>CALDDL010000091.1 GCA_937936675.1 uncultured bacterium | reverse complement strand
CTGAAGAATCAGTTTTTCCACTTAAGCTTTAGCGCGTGTTTTTTTCTCTCCGCCTGCCGGACGTGAATAGTAGTAATAATATTTATAATAAGATGAATAACCGCTCTTGTATGAGAAATTATTAAGCACAGTGCCTATAAAGGAATTTTGTTCGTGATTAAGCATCGTAACTGCTTTTTCCATTAATTCCACTTCAGTTTGATTAGCAGAAACTACAAGTATCGAAGCATCCACGAATCGTGAGATAATTTCAGAATCAGTTACAGCAATCAACGGAGGTGAATCGATGATTATATAATCATATATTTCTTTTATCTTGTCTAAAAATTCTTCCATTTGATTAGAGCCGAGAATCTCGGATGGATTCGGCGGAATAGTACCGGAAGTGATATAATCAAGATTATTAACACTTGTAGAACGGACAATTTCATCATATTCTGCCTGACCGAAGAAATAATCCGTAATACCCGGGAAACGTTTCTGTCCGAAGATTGTATGAACACGCGGCTTTCTTAAATCGCAATCGATTAATAAAGTTTTGAAATTAGCTTGAGCAAAACTGCCTGCTAAGTTCACCGATACCGTAGTCTTACCTTCGGATGAAGTAGAAGAAGTAACTAATATTGTCTTAAGATTTTTATCCCCAATCTTGGAGAATTTAATTCTTGTACGGAGGGCACGGAACGCCTCACTCACGGTGGAATCGGGCTTCTTAGCCACAATGAATTCAAATTCCTTCTTCTCTGCACCGACTCCTTCGATCTGCGGAATCCAAGCAAGAATATTGATATTTCTGTTCTGGATATCTTCCGGAGTTTTGATTGTATTATCAAAATAATTTCTGAGGAATGAATAACCGAGTCCGAGACCAGCACCGAGTACGAATCCGACTACAATGATAAGCATTCTATTCGGCTTTGCCGGTGAAGTAGGAATTAAACCTGCATCGATGATTATTACGTTGCCCGGAGTTGATTGTTCATTTATCAATGCTTCCTGATATTTCTCCTCGACCGTGAGATATAATTTTTCATAAGCCGATTGCTCTCTTTTAAGGCGAGCGAGATCGATAGAACTAGTTGGCAGTTCCGACATTTTTCTATCGTAATCATTAACGATTTCCGAAAGTCGTTTATATGAAGCTGCCATTGCCTGAGTTTGAATTTCGGCATCGAGAACTTTTTGAGTTAATGCTTTAATTTCATCGGGACTCGAGGCAAGAATTCCCGCTTGATAGATAGATAACTGCGAATTTAATTTATCAGTTAATTCGCTTATTCTTTGATCATATTGAGCTACAACTTCAGTTTTCTTTTGATTTGAAACGCCGCCGGCAAGTGCACGGTCTTTCTGACCTTTTAAGTCGGCTATCTGCTTCTGAAGATTCTGAATATATGGTTCTGAAGCGAATCGTTCCACATAAGCTTTAATATCGGGGTCTTTACGTGCAAGTTCCTCTTTATATTGTTTAAGCGTATTTTGAGAGATAGTAAGTTCAATTTGTGTAGAATTTTTCTTAGCATCGAATTCGGCTGATTGCTCGATTAATGAAGTGGCTTGAGCCCCTATTTCTACTATACCCTTCTGCTCCTGATAATTGCGGAGTGTCTCCTCGACCTGTGCGAGTTCATTTAATTTCTCTTCCCGCTGACGTGCTAGAAATTCCTTTACAGATACTAATTGAGTACGGTTATAGGATAGATTTATCAATCGATAAGCATTTGCATAAACGTTTGCAATAAGAGCCGATTCAAATGGAGATTCCGATTCAGCGGAGATTTCGACTATATCAAGTCCTCTTTTTTGGTCTATTGATACCGCACTTGCAAGGGATTTTACGATTTCATCTGTAGTCTTTAATGTTTTCTTATCGTTTTTGCTAAATGCCGAGTAACCCTCAAAAATAATTGAGAATTTGGAATCCTCTTTAAGGTTATAAAAACTATCTACTAATGTATGCGTAACTCTTTCACGGAGCGAATAGCTTTTAAGGATTTCGATTTCATTTGCTATAAAACGATCGCTTCCGAAATCTTGAAATTCGGGCATAATTGATGAGCTAAGGATACTGCCCGAAGGTTTCGATATTTTAAGTGCCGTGGTCGATTTATAAATATTCGGTGCATTGATTGCATATATAATTGCTACAACTAGTCCGGTAACTGTAATCAATAGTATCGGGATAAAATTAAGTTTTATCAGATTAATATAATCGCGGAGTGTATGAGAATCCTGCTCTAAATAATTGCTCCGCATCGGATTATTAGTTGCATTATTGGCATTATTCATATTGTTGTTATTATTATTCACAGAGTCCTCTAAATTAATTCTTTAAGAAATTAAGTATAACAATAGTCAAGGTTGAGAGTGTACTGATTACCGAGAGCCAGAAACTGAAGTCTTGACGGAAATAGTAACGAGGTTCTATCGGAATAACTACTATATCACCTGCTTCTAATTTAGG
>CALDDL010000090.1 GCA_937936675.1 uncultured bacterium | reverse complement strand
AGAAAATTGTTTATTGCTTCTATGATAATTATTTATTGCGGATTATATTTCACCGGATTTAGAGCAGGTTCAATTTTCTCATTATTAATTTTATTTTTAATATTACTTAAAAATCATACTTCATTAAGAAAGGTACCAATTGGGATTTTATATGTTGTTGGACTAATACTACTTATTATCGCTGCTGATTATTTTTTCTTTGACACAACATTATTAGAGAGATATCTTAAATTATTTTCCTATCATCCCAGAATTCAAGCGTTAGAAATTTCATGGAAATTATTCACAGAGAATCCTTTTGAGGGAGTTGGTTTTGGTGGTTTTGCTAATACAAATTCTTTGACTAATTTAATGAAATATCCACATAACTTAATTGCTGAAGTATTAGCTGAATTTGGTATAATAGGAGTATTTTGGTTAATAGCTTTATTATCATTTATTTTTCTAAATAATAAAAGTGAGACAAGATATTATTTACTTTTGGCATTTTTACTTTCAATGACCTCAAAGGATATTTCCACGAATACAATGCTCTGGATCGGTTTAGGAATTAATAATAATGAAAGTTTCAGTAGAGCTAAGAAATCTATATATTTGAGCAGCAAAAAATATTTATTACGCGCCCGTAGCTCAATGGATAGAGCATTCGACTTCGGATCGAAGGGTTGAGGGTTCGAATCCTTCCGGGCGTACTAAACTAATCGATACAATATGCAATTCTCGGAACACGTTTATAAATTTATGTATTCTGCTCTTATGGAAGCAGAGAATGCGCTCGCAAAAAATGAAGTACCAATCGGTGCCGTAATTGTTCATGAGAATAGAATAATCGGAAGAGGTTATAACCAAACCGAAACATTAAAAGATCCGACAGCACATGCCGAAATGATTGCCATAACTGCAGCATCATATAATCTTCAAACTAAATTTTTAGATGAATGTGATCTTTATATAACTGCCGAACCATGTATAATGTGTTCGGGCGCGATTTTATTATCACGAATTAAAACTATCTATTTCTCCACCTTTGAACCAAAGTTCGGAGCTGCCGGAAGTATATTCAATTTGCTTGAAAGTGATAAGTATAATCACAAACCAAAAGTATTTTCAGGTATCTA
>CALDDL010000089.1 GCA_937936675.1 uncultured bacterium | reverse complement strand
GGGATAAAGATTTTATTTTTGATATTGCTTCTTCTGAATATTTCATAAGCTATTAAATCTTTACCTACACCAGTTTCACCCTTAAGCAAAATATCGCAATCAATCTTTGAATATTTATCGATTGCTTCGTTTATTTTATTCATTGATTCGGAGCGAAAGATGAAATTATTTTGCTGTGTAGAAAAAAGAGAATTCAGATATTCTACTTTATTATTGAGATCATTTTTCTCTAACGCATTTTTTATCTTTTGGCTGAGGATTTCGATATTGAAATCTTTTTGAATGTAGTCATAAGCACCAAGACGAATAGAATTTACTACTGTTTCAATTTCGCCGGAATCGGAAACAATAATTATTGGCGGATATTTTATCATCTGAGAATTTAATGAATTGAGTACATCAAGTCCTGTCATATCAGGCATTTTGATGTCGAGTAAAACGGCTGTAAAATTGCCCTTTTTTATCTGCTCGATCCCTTCTTTACCGTTTATTGCAGTAGTTACTTTATATTTTTTCTGAAGTAGAAGTGATATATCTTTGAGAAAAGGTATGCTATCATCGATTATAAGAAGCTTTTCCATCTGCGCTCCAAAATGATAAAAAGATACTTAATTATCTTATACAATAATATAAATATTTTGGAATTTATAGTCATTTATTATTTCTTTCTTGACATTTATCACGAAAAGATTAAATTTTAGATAACTAAAGTAAACCTTAAAGTAATGTTTAATTCAGGTGAAAAAATGAGAGATAAAGCAATAACATTAAACGATATAGCAAAAAAATTAAATGTATCGACAGTAACAGTATCCAAAGCATTGAGAAATCATCCCGATATTTCGATAACGACTACAAAAGAGATAAAGAAAATAGCTGAGGAACTAGGTTACACGCCTAACATAATGGCACGGAATCTTTCGGCACGTAAATCTAATACTATCGGAGTGGTAGTACCTAAAATTGCTCACTTCTTCTTTGGTTCTATTATTGAAAATATTTATGATGTAGCATTCGCTAACAATTACGAAATAATATTAATGGTCTCCGAAGAAAAAGCCGAAAGAGAAAAAAAGCATATCCAAACTCTTATGGCTATGAAAGTAGATGGAATTATAATTTCTATTACACAAGAAACAAAAGACTTAGAGATTTTTGAAACCGTAAGAAAAAGAGGAGTCCCGATAGTTTTCATAGATCGTGTACCTGAAATTAAGAATGTAAACACAGTACTAATAAATGACAAATTAGGGGCATTCAAAGCCATTGAGCACGCAATTAAAATTGGATATAGAAAAATTGGGCACTTCGCCGGTTACACAGATATTAATATCGGTAGAAATAGAATGAATGGTTTTAGAGAAGCTATGAATAAACATAAAATTGAGATTAATCCTGACTGGGTAATTGAAGGAGGTTTCGGCGAAAATTATGGTTATGAAAGTTTTATGAAACTTTATAAAGCAAATAATTTGCCAGATCTTATCTTCACAGTTTCATATCCGGTTGCACTCGGTGTTTATATGGCCGCTTCTGAAGTCGGTCTGAAAATTCCGAATGACATTGATGTAATCTGTTTTGGTAATGCTAAAGTGCAAAAATTTCTTTCACCTCCTCTTAGTTGTGTTGACCAACCGACAGATATAATTGCATTAGAGGCAATGAACATTTTATTAGAAAATATTGAAAAAAGAGACGAAGGTTTTACACCTATCAATAAGGTAATTGATACAGATTTAATTTTACGCGGCACATGTATCGGAGATAATTAAGAAATGATTAAATGGGGTATGATCGGATGCGGCGATGTTACTGAAAAGAAGAGCGGACCGGCTTTTAATAAAGTTGAAAATTCAGAACTTATTGCCGTTATGTCCCGAACATATACAAAGGTTAAAAATTATGCCACTCGTCATGAAATCGATTTTTATACCGACAATATTAATGATCTCTTAAGCATAAACGAGATCAACGCAATTTATATAGCCACTCCACCGGACAGCCATTTGGAATATACAAAACTAGCTGCCCAAGCAGGTAAACATGTCTATGTAGAAAAACCAATGGCTTTGAATTATAATGAATGTCTTGAGATGATAGAGGTTTGTAAACAAAATAATGTAAAATTATTTCCGGCTTATTATAGAAGGCGACTTCCAAAATTTCTAAAAGTAAAAGAATTGATTGATACCAAAGCAATTGGTGAAATAAAGCATGTACTTATTGAATTAATATCTGCCCCGAGAGAAGCAGACTTGATAAAAGAGAATCTTCCTTGGCGCGTAATTCCGGAGTTATCAGGCGGAGGGTATTTTATGGATATGGGTTCGCATCAGCTTGATCTATTAGATTACTATTTTGGAGAAATTATAGATGTATCTTCATGTGTAAAAAACTATTCCCGATTGTATCCTGCCGATGATTTTGTATCAGCAAGATTTGTTACTGTTTCAGGGGTGGTTATTACAGGTATATGGGATTTCGCCGCG
>CALDDL010000088.1 GCA_937936675.1 uncultured bacterium | reverse complement strand
CGTCCTAAGATCGGTATTGCTCTTAGCGGAGGCGGAGCACTCGGATTTGCTCATATCGGCGCACTCAAAATTATCGATTCCCTCGGTATCCCACTCGATTACGTTACAGGTACTAGTATGGGCGCAATCGTTGGAGGTCTTTATTCTATCGGTTATTCTCCCGCTCAAATGGAAAGTCTAGCCACTTCAATCGATTGGGTGGATCTCTTTAATGATTCACCCGAACGAGCTGAGCTTCCATATTTTCAAAAGGAACTCACAGGCAGATACCAGCTTAATCTGGACCTTGTAGGATTTACACCAAGGATGCCGACCGGATTAATTTACGGACAAAAAATCTCTCTCCTTTTTTCTTCGCTTACGTATAAATATGAATTCAAAAAGAATTTTGATCTGCTCCCGATTCCATTCAAGTGCGTTGCCGTTGACTTAATTACGGGCAAGGAAGTGATAATGGAAAAAGGGTCTCTATCGAAAGCTCTGCGAGCATCAATGTCTATCCCTACCGTATTCGCACCCGAACCGTTAGACCAATATTTACTCATTGATGGCGGAGTGCTAAATAATTTCCCAACTGATATCGTTAAGAATATGGGTTCGGATATCGTCATCGGGCTAAGTCTTTCGCTCCCGAGAAAATCGTATGATGATTATAATTCTTTCCTTGATATCTTGGATAGGACAACCGATATCCCTCGTTATAAAAAATTCTCCGATAATAGAGATATTGCCGATTTAGAAATCGAACAGGATGTAAGCGGATATTCTCTAATGGATTTTGATAAAGCGAGTATTTCGGAATTAATAGAAAGGGGAGCGGTGGCGGCTCGCTCTTATATCCCGCAGCTTCTGGAAATCAAAAACCGAATCGGAAATAAATTTTATAGCAATGATTCTCTTAAAAATTTACGCAAAGAAAAAATGAGAGATTACACCGTCCGCAACGTAATCATACGCGGAAATAAATCGCTCGATTTCGCTTTCATTAATAATCTTCTTAATATCAAAGAGGGACAGCTTTTCGATACTAAAATTATCGAAAAGAAAATTACTTCTGCTTATGGTCTCGGCTATTTTGATAAAATTAATTATGAAATTATTCCGGTTGATGATATCTATGTAGATCTCATAATAGATATAAACGAAAAATCGATGGAGCAATTATATCTGGGCTTGAGATATGACGATTATTATAAATTAGTAGGTGCATTAAAACTAAAAACCACATCATTCTTCGTCTCGGGTGTTCGTACCGAATTGGAGCTTCAATTCGCCGGATTATTCAAACTCTCGGCAAAGGGATTCTATCCTTCGCGCTCTCTTAATTTCCCGATTTATCCGTTCCTTCAAGTTGCTTATAAAGATATACCGATGGATGTGTATGATGATAAAGGAAGGATTAATGCCAGATATAGCGATCGATCGACTCTATTCGGCGGGGGTCTCGGCATCAGTTTTGATAATAACTGGGCTTTGGAGGGAGCGTATAATTTTGAATATATAAATACCTCGCCCGAAATTTCTTACTCTGCAATCTCGGAACTCTTCCCCTCTTATAGTGATAAATTAAGGAGATTCGATATATCTCTAAAGTATGATTCCATTGATGATCCGCTTCTACCTACGACCGGAGTCCGCATCTCGATAGAGTCAGAAATTAGTAATAAAGCTTATGCCTCGGCAATCAATTATTCAAAGGTTACACTCAAAGGGGACTTATACCAAACGATCAATGACCGCCATACGTTGCGATTGTCAGGATCGTATCGCGATTCGTGGGAGGATTTACCCGATTATAAAATTTTCTATTTTAATAATACCGATGAATTTATCGGTCTCGATTATTATCAATTAGCAGGCGCACAGTTTATCACAGGCAGAACCGAATACCGATATAGATTCAAAAAAGATATTTTCCTTAAATTAATTTTTAATGCTGCTTTCGATTATCGTCTCACACCTAATCCTGCATTCAATAAGACAACGAATAAACCGATTATCGGAGCGGGTATTGGAGTTCAATTCCTATCGATTGTAGGTCCGATAGAACTTATTGTGGCTAATGGCGATAAAAATATTTTTACCGATGGGGGAAGGCAGTTTCTTGTGTATATCAATGCGGGATATAAATTCTAATATCAGCACCTTTACTTAAATTCGAGTGTGAAAGTAGTTCCGTCTCCAATATGAGATTCTACTGAAAGCTTAGCACCAATTAATTCGCAGTAACTTTTAACTAATGCCATACCGAGACCCGTGCCTTCATATTTTTTGGTGTAAACCTGCGCCTCTCTTTTGAAAGGTAGAAATAAATTTTCTATAAATTCTTTATTCATACCAATTCCGGTATCGGCTATCCGGACTTGCGGTCTATCCTCGGAATCTTTTGAAAGTCTTACGTCTATTTTCCCCGTCTTGGTATATTTTACTGCATTGTTAAGAAGATTATTAAATAATTGAGTAACAATATATTCATCGGAAATAATCGAATTATCTTTCGATTCGATATTAAAGTTAAGCACAAGTCCTTTACTTTCTGCCTGAGGCTGATGTTCATATTTTATTATTTGTGCTAAGATCAGTCCAAGATCTATCTCTTCTTTATATACCTGAATTGTCTTCATCTGAATTTTAGTCATATCAAGAAGAAGATTCACCGTCCTGAGAAGCCGCTTAGTAGAGGCATCGATCGCCCTGATAGAATCTTTCATCTCGGGATTATTTTCTTCATCGGCAGTTTCTTTTAGAAGTCCGAGGAAACTTGTAATTGTATGTATAGGGCTGCGGATTTCGTGACTTACAGAGGCTAAAAATTCCGATTTCTGTTTATCAATCTTCCCCATCTCTTCTATCATCAAACTAAGCAGCGCAAATGGAATGGAATAAAAGAAAAGATAAATAAATAGCTGAACTGTATTATCCGACATTTCTAAATGAGCAAAAGGACCGTATCCGCCATTTGAATAATAGATCGCAATAATAGAAGATATAAATAAGAATGATAAAGTATTCTTGAAGCCGAGACGCAGGGATGAATAAATGCCGAGCGGAATCTGTCCAGCGAATAATAAAAGTATCTCACCCGCATCCTTCATATCTCCCGAATAGTTAAGTGCCGTGATAAATATGGCAACCATAAAAAATATTAAGGTCTCGATATATTTCGATATTGAAAAGAAATTCTTATCTCTGATATCCTTCATATAAAGAGTTAGGGATATAGTGATAGTGAGGTTTGCGAAGGCATTACTAAAAAGCCAGTATGCGCCTATATTTTCTCCTCCTCCCGAATTAGTGGGACTATAAAAAAGAATAAATACTTGAGAACCGAGCCCGGATAATAAAACTGCGGTGATTAATAGATACTTAAAAAATGATTTTAAATCATTAATCTGCTCCGGGGTAGCATTTAGTTTTGTAGTTAAGAAAAGAATTAAATAAATGAAGACGATTTGGAAAAGGGCGATGAAGGAATTATTAATTAAATCGGAAGCATTAATAAAAATGACAGTAATTTTAGCTAGGAAAACCGCTAATAATATAGCACCCCAATATTTTTTCCCTATCGAATAAGAAAGAGCTAATGCGATAGAACTGCTTATCCAAAAAGAAGCAATCTCGGGATGGAAAAATGCTACCTTAAATGAAATAAAAGTTACTATTAAAAAGATTATATAAGTGATTAATGTCCTTTTAATTACTTGGAAGTAACTAAGTTCCAAATCATCCATGATAAACCATTTTCGAATTCCATTCTAAATGTTTAATTTCTTTTTAAGTATTTTTCTATATTAATTAAAAGAATTAGGATATGGCGCTAAATTATCCTTTAATAGGATTAAATTCTTCTTCTGTAAAATCAAAGATCGAAGCAGAATTTTTATTCGAGGGCGAGTTAAAAATTCAATTACAAAAGTATCGAATTTTCCTATATAATCAAAATTGAAAATATCATCTAATGTTTCTTCATTAAAATACAAAATTTTTCTCCTCCTGAAATACCAATTTCTAGAATTATAGTACTCTTTAAGGAAAGGATTATCGGGATCGATTTTAATGCGTGAAAGTATCTCCCTTTCCACTTCAAATTTTTGAATGGGGGAGATTTCGATAGGCGGCATAAGTTTAATAATTGATACAGCGAGATGAACGGCTTGGTCTTTGGGTATTCTTTCGATAATAAATAACTGTTCCGGATTCAGCGAATAACGAAGTGCCGAAATATAATTAATCCTATTCTGCCGGGTTAGAGGGAAATTCTCTAACTTTATATGATCTGTATTGCATGGGAATCCGGTAAATTCAGGATTCAAGTTCTTCGCATCGGGCTTTACGTCCTCGAAAATTCGCCTCGGGAATTGCCTCTCAAAATTATTCGTTATTGCAGGCTCTTTTTTCATAATATTCTTTTTTCTCCAATGCTTCCATAGTAAGTATAGTCCACAGACCCGTTTTCTATTCTCATAGTACTTCTAGCCTTCTAATTCTCGCTCGAAGAATCATAAGTTCCCGATACGCTTCTCTTTTCATAATATTCTTTGACGTCCTTCATTAAGAACCTTAGGACTACTTTATAGATCGAACGACCTTCGATTTCCGAGATTCCTTTAATTTTTTCGTGCAGTTCGGGCGGAATTCTAAGGGTTTTGGACGTATAGACATACTTTTTAATTATTCTCATTCCATTCACACTTGATTATTCTTGACTGATTTATTAAGTTATAGTGAACAAATGTTTACTAAGTGCAAAGATAATGTAATTTATTTATATTTGTCAATTCACTTCGCAAAAATAATATTATTACATTATGGCAATACGTTACGGAAAATTATGTTATCGAAAAATGAAGTAGCAAAGAAATTGAGAGATTTTGCCGAGAGGAATTTCAGGAGTAATGCTGAACTCGCACGTCAGCTCGGAATGAAACCGCAGGCACTTCAGAGCTATCTCGATGGTAGAAGTTATCCCGGCGGCGCATTATTAGGGCGTTTGAAAGCTCTGGGATGCGATATAAGCTGGCTTTTGAGCGGGGGAGACCATTACGTCCCAATCGATGAGATCGAGTCGTATAGAGAGATTCCCGAAGATGGTTTCCGTGTTATGGGTACTGTACCTGCAGCTCGTGACGGTGAAATCTCGGAATTGGAAAATATTGGTGAATGGGAGGGATTCGATTTTAATCGTGAGCGGTATGTATTCTTCCGTGTAGATAAATTCAATGGTGAATCGATGAAGCCCGTTCTCAAACCGAGGGATTTGGTTCTGATTGATCTTTATTCGGTGCCTGAGGATGGCGACTTGGTGGTATGCAGGTGGGATTCGGAATCGAATTTCGGTGCCGTAAAACTATTGACCGTTAATCAGGATGAACCGGATCGAATAGCGCTTATGAGTTATAACCCCAGCTTCCCTCCGATATTCAAGGAAAGGAGCAGAGTATTGATGTATCCTGTTGTAGCAATTAAAAAATTTAGAAGAAGCGATTTATATTAAAGATGAAACCGTTACCCGAATTTGATTATAATGGATATCCGAAGAAATTCAAATACAAAATTTTCGATGATTTCGATTCGCTGGAACTGATACAGATTCCGCGAGAGGATCGGTTCGTAAAAGAGGAGAATCCGTTTTACTATCCGCCGCTGATGCCGGCTGTGCCGAAAGCCAAAGGAGGATATATTAAGCGCGATGGCTATCTCATCGTTCCCGATCTGCTTTATTGCACCTGTCGGGACGGAGCGAGACGAGCGGGCATCTATCCCAAATATGATCTAAGGCGTTCGTGCAAGCATCTTCTTTGGCATTTCACTCGTCCTCAAAATAGAAAATGGATTGATGATCTTTCTTTTCTTATAATGAAAGAGAGTGTCGTAAAGTTTGGTTTATATTTTTATCGTATTATCGATGAAGGGAATATATTTTTAGTTTCGAGTACTCCGGGAGCTAATTGGATTAAGTTTTATTATAAAGACCGCAAGGGGATTTGGAGAGCAAAAAATTATTCATTAAAAGAGAACCGGTGGAAATATAATATTGCGCCCGAGGATAATGAATATTTTGAAACGCTCATTGCGCGCTATCGGCATTATATAAAACTCCCCGCTTATGTGCAGATTAATAGACGTTGAATAAATTTTTATAGGATAATTGATTTAGTATGCATACTCAAGCAGAAGTAATTGAAATAATTAATCGGTTCTTGAAATTAATTAATAGTGAGTACCCACTCACCGGTGTATATCTCTTTGGTTCTTATGCTAATGGTACTGCACGGGAATATAGTGATATAGATTTAGCTATTGTTTCAGATGTGTTTGAAGGGATTAGATTTTTCGATAAAAAGAAATTAAATAAATTTTTACTGAAATCCTCAGTTGATTTAGAAATTCACCCATATAGGACTGAAGATTTCACCGAAGAGGACCCTTTTGTAAAAGAGATAATTAAAACAGGGATTAAGATACTCTGATAATTATTTCCCTTTCTCCTCACCCCATACGGTTGCGATTTTGTCCTTAATCTTCTTCTCGAAGATTGAGATGAGCTCTTTATTAGCATCTAAGATCGATTTTTCTTTATCAAGTTTTTTCGCTATTTCTTTTTGTTTTGAAAAATGAGGAGCAGAAATTAATAATTCATTCACATCTTTTTCATTAATGCTTGGATAAGCACCTTTACCCATTTTACTTATCATCTGCTGTTTTAAATAATCTTGGTATAGTGAGTAATAAATAAATTTAGAACAATAGGATTTCTTTGAAGTAAGAATTGCAAAACCTGTGGAGGCAATTGTATTAAATTTTAAATCTTCTATATAAGCGATTGCTTGTAAATTAGGGCGAACAGTTGATAATAATATATCACCAGCTCTCAATATTCTCCTCGCTCTACTAGGAGCATTTTTTGTATTTAGAATATTCCTTGATGATATAATCCCTTTCCCATTTTCAATAGATGAAATATCGATATAGACAAAATCGCTATCACCAAACAAATCAAAAGGATTCGCTGAACTTTTATTTATATCACAAGCTTTTCCAAGTTCTACCATTTCCCAAGAGGGGTCGATTTGTATTTGTGGTTTGTAGTTATCTATAATCTGTCGTGCGCCGTCAATTATTTTTTGGTAACCTTCAATCTCCTCAACAATCTCCCTTTGCACTTCCATTGGCGGGAGTGGGATTTTAAGTTTACGAATTATTGCTTGAGAAATATTGGGTTGCGCACCACCATTACTAAGACTTATGAGATAATTTCTCTTAGATTTTAGTAGATAAAACAAAAATTCTGGAATCATTAAATCGTTCGGAAAAATACCACAAACTGCTTGATTGGTTGCAGCATTGATTTTCAAAATTCCTACTTGCCCAACAGTAGCACCATACATTGCAACTAAAACAGTATTGTGAGGGAATATCTTTGCAGAGGAATTAATTAGTCCCAATTCTGTTATGTTTTCTTCAGAGCGATAAATAAATCCTTGGGATACCTCACCACTCTTTATCCAAGGTATTGTCCCATTCTTAAAAAAACTTTCTTCCTTTTTAAGCGGAGTTCCCCCAGAAGATGTTTCAAAAACTTCTCCAATTAGGATGTGTTTATAAATTGATATTTGATCAATTATGGTTTTATACCTTTCACCACTGAGATTATAGTCTCCGGTCTCGGCGATCTTTTCCTTTGTGGCGATTAATAAATTAGGAGATGAACTTACATCAAACTCACTCCTCGCTTTAACGCTTTCAACATAATCCCTGATCGCTTTAGCAACTCTCGGAAGTTCGCTTCTATCATTAGCTCTGCGCTGCGCCCCTAAATCAAATCCATCATTCTCCACTTTAGCAAATAATATCTTATCGGTCGATTGCGAAATTGTTTTATCGATCAATAGTATCGAAGTCTTAACTCCGCTATACGGATTAAATATCCCCGCAGGCAGCGAAATAACGGCATATAAATATTTCTCTACCAGCATCTTCCTCAATGATTTATATGCTTTGCCCGATTGAAAAATAATTCCTTCGGGAACGATTACCGCAGCTCTCCCCTTAGGAGATAAATGCTCGATAATATAATCGACAAATAATACTTCGCTTCTATTACTTTGAATGGAAAACTTTTTATGCGGTCTGATACCACCTTTCGGAGACATGAACGGAGGATTAGCAAGTATCACATCGGCATGTTCGTTCCATCTATCCTCGCTCGTAAGCGTATCATACTCGAATATCGAGGGTTGTACAAATCCATGAAGATATAAATTCACGAGCGATAAACGAACCATATCAGGCGATATATCATATCCCTTAAAACTAAGCGGAAGCTTTTTTCTATCATTATTAGTTAGATTTTCTCCCTTATAGCTTAAGCCATACGGATTGCCGAATTGAAATGAATCCTCTTCAGACTTATAGTTAGAGGAATTAGTCTTAACGATATGTTTATAAGAAGAGATTAAAAAACCCGCAGTGCCGCAAGCAGGATCCAAAATCAATTCCCCCTTTTTAGGATCAACTAAATAAACCATAAAATCGATTATCTGTCGTGGAGTCCTGAATTGACCCGCATCGCCTTGACTACCGAGCACCGATAGAAGATATTCAAATGCATCTCCTAATCGTTCGGAATGATCATACTCAAAATCATTAATCACTTTGAGAAAACTTTTTAAGGTCTCCGGATCGCGATAAGGGAGATACGCATTCTTGAATATATCGCGGAATAGCTGCGGAATTTTATCATTAAAATTCATCTGCTGAATTGCTTCGGAATAAAGATTAAGCATCTCTAATCCGCTAAGCTGAGGTGAGAGTAATTTATTCCAGCCATAATGTTCATACTTACCCGAGAAAAAACTTCTTTCGCCACCTAGCTCCTCGGATACGGAATCCATATCGTACATAAACTTATATATCAAAGCGATAGTAATCTGCTCCACCTGCGATTTCGGGTCGGGCATTTTGCCTACCAATATATCCCTCGCAGAATCTATTCGTCTTTTTGTTTCAGAGTCTAACATTTTTTCCTTTACATGAATTGGTTTAGAGGAAGGTAATCTTTAATATATTCCGGTATCAAGCTCTTCCATTCTTTGGGCACTGCTTTATAGTCTTCTATCGTAAAATTCATTGCGTTATATAATTGTGTAAATTTTTTATTATCGATTACGTCTCTTACATTGCTATCGGAGGCATATACCTTAAAGAAATATTTCAATGCGGCTATCACTTTCGGATCATTTGGTTTTTTATCGATCAGGAATTTCTCAAATTCTTCATCGAGAAGTTCGTCCCTCGTTTTGATATGTTTTATAATGCCATATATCTTCTCTAGAATTTCACGGAATGATATTCTTCTATCGATATCCAATGATTTTCTTATTTTTTCTAAAGTATAATATTCCTCGGGCTTATTAAGAATTTTTTTGTTGAGGTATTCTATCACTTGATCCCAATTACCGGCATCAATATTCTCTTTAATAAATTCATCACCCTTCACTTTATCTTCGAACCTTTCAAAAAACTTTCTATCGATCTTCATTCCGTTAAGATCAATCTCGGTATCGCTTATGACGGTTAATTTATCGGGCGATGGATTATCATATCCCGATGCATAGTGAGAAGGGGAATCGGATGCTTCATCATTACTGCCGCCTTCACTCATCTTCGGCAGTTTTATTATTTCGTCATAATTAAATTTATCTTCAAAATACTCGCAATTAGCAAAGAAATCAAAAAGCTTGAATTTCTTTTTCTCCGGCTCATTTATTAAAGGTTTTAATTCATCATCAAAGAGCAGTTCCGTAAAATTGAATTTGCGTGTTCCTCTTCCCTTAATCTGAATAAAATCGGTAGGAGAAAATATCGGACGCATAAGACAGATATTAAGTATGTCTTGGCAGTCGTATCCGGTAGTCATCATACCTACCGTTACGCAGACTCGAGTTTTACTTGTTTTATATTCCGGAAGGAAGCTGCTATGACCGCTAAGATTATTATTGGCAAAATTAATAGAGAATTGCTGTGCATCGGATATAAATGAAGTAACCTGAATAGCGAAATCGGAATTATATTTGCCCGGATATAATTTATCGGCTAATTGATTTAATAACTGCGTTATCTTGGCTGCGTGATTTTGACTTACGGTAAAAATAATCGTCTTGCCGATCTCTTTACTGATAGGATCAAGAAGAGCATTTTCTAAAAATGTTTGACAAAAGACTCTATTGGTATCTTCGCTAAAGAATTTCTTTTCATAATCTCTATGGAAATATTCCTCGCTGCCTTCATTAGCATTTGTATCGATTTGATTAACGATATAACCTTTATCGGAAAGGAGCTGAGTAGTAACTTCTGTTCGGGCATCGACTACAATCGGATTAATCAGGAAGCCCTCTTTGACTCCATCGATAAGAGAATAGCGGAAAGTGGGTTGACCGCTTTCGCATCCGAAAGTCCGATACGTATCAAGAAGTAAACGTCTTTCTACCGAGCGAGGGTCTCTCTCGTTTTCGATTTTCTTGATATAATCCTTCGGTGTGGCGGTTAAGCCAAGTTTATAACCGATAAAAAATTCAAATAATGCACGAGCATTGCCGCCGATCGAGCGATGCGCTTCATCTGAAATTACGAGATCAAAATCCGTTGGCGAAAATAGGAGCAAATATTTATTATTGAATAGAAGCGATTGAACGGTAGATACAACAATTTCGGCTTTGCGCCAATCGTCTCGATTCTCTTTATAGATAATCGACTTAAAATCATTCTTGAGATATTGAATAAATGCTTTATTGGCTTGGTCTTCTAATTCCAACCTATCAACTAAAAAGAGGACTCTTCGAGCATTGCCCGTCCGAAGGAATAATTTTATAACTGCTGCGGATACTAACGTTTTACCTGTACCCGTAGCCATCTCGAAAAGGAAACGTGTATTGCCCGCTTCGATTGAGTTTTGAATCGATTTGACTGCCTTAAGCTGATACTTCCTTATGAATTTCAGTTTGTTGGTTGCAATAAATTCTTGCCGTGTGGCTTCGTCCTTAAATGCGGGCTCGGCTTTGAAATGCGGTCTTTGAGTTAAGGCAATGTAATCCTCATTTATCTCTTCGTTTATCAGCCGCTTGCTATCGGGTTTATAGTCCTTAAATTCTTTAATAAAAGCAGGGGGAGGAAACTTGGTAATTATATAAGGATTGCCCTGATTTAAATTCCAGAAATAATGGAGATTGCCATTCGATAGAATAATGAAATTGCAATTTTGTGATTTTGCGTATTTGCGAGCCTGCTCTTTACCAGTTAATGGGTTTTTATCTTCTGACTTAGCTTCGAGGACTAATGCAGGGAATCCTTTTTCATCGAGGAGAAGGAAATCAATAAATCCGTTTTGAGATTTTTCAAAATCTTCACCAAATTCATCGATTTTCTTTTGGCTGAGTTTGACGTTATTTTCGAGGAGGATATTAGCACTCCCGGAGGCATCGTCAAAGAATCGCCATCCGGCTTCTTCTAAGAGCTTATTAATCTTTATACGAGATTTCGCTTCTTTACTTTTCAATAATTTCTAAAGGATTGTTTTCGACACTAAATATAAGAGAAATTATAATAAAAAAGCGGAAGAGAAGTTTTAAAAATACAACTTCAATTCCGCTAATATTATGTGAGCTAATTAATTGCTAATTACTCTTTGAACACTTGTCGATTACCGAATATAATTCGGCATTTAAGTACCGATGATTACCATTATAATTCAAGATTAGGATATCGGACGCTAATCATTCTAACTCAGTATTTGAATTAGAGCTTAGTATCAATAATAAGCTATTTCAAAATACCGGTTGGTACTCGATATGAATGTGATCCGTTTCGAGGACGACATCATAATCATTACCGAGCCGCTCCTTTATCACATTTACGATCGTTTCGATTATGCTGCTATCCTTTATATGCCGAGTACGAAGATCAAAAGCATTGCCCGAATAATGAAGCGACTTATATGAATGCTTCGAATCGGTAATCGAGGTAACAACAAACTGATAATCAAAATAACGAAAGATTTCATTTACGATTATAAAGGCAATTATTAGTTCACGCGATACACCCAACGTTCTTACTCCCTCTTTTAGTATCATAGCACCCTCTTAATAAAGTTTAGATATATCGGAAGGATCGCTTAAGAGAGCTTTCTTATGCTGAACGATTGATGTAACCACTCCGGCAATGATCGAGATTATCGCCGTGATGATCTCTTCCCAAGAATTTTGTGATATTCCGATAGTAAGAAGGACGCCTCCGCCGATCTTTGCTATCCATCTGAGTATCATCCCAATTATATATGATTTTATAGTTTCCCACATCTCTTTTTTATTCTCCTCTTTTTCTTGATAAATTTTGAATCGTGTTTTGTCAATAAAATTGACTTTAGTTTTAGGTACCGGTTTTGCCGGCACCTTTACTTTTTTGAGTTCGATTTTCATCTTCTTAGCCATGACTACCTCAGAAGGATTCTGACGGTCTGTCCGGTACCAGTCGATTGATCCAATGCGAAACCCATAATATGTTTGCTATCAACTGCTCCTTGAGCCACTGCTCTGCCGAGCATATCGCTGATGAGAGGATCTCCCACCGCAAATGATCCGCCTGTGGTTATTAATGCAATACCGGCAATTACTACCGGAGCCGTCTCGGTTGCAGATGAATCCGCATTTACAACTCCAAGACCTTTGACGTTATTTGGGATGCCATCACCGGCAAAGTTTACAAATAATCCTTTGTTGATTGCAGCAGTTACTTTGTGATTGACGATAATTCCCGGAAGTTCGGTGAACATAGTTCCTCCATTTTTTTTATTGTGATTTTGGTACGTTTAGAATTATTCTTATTAATGCCCCGGCATAGAGAGCACCATCGAGTGCTCGTCCGAGATAGTATTGAAATAAAGGGGAGGGGACTGCGCGTCCCTGTGTATCAGGTCCAATATCCTCCCCGGCAAAGATTGCTTCTCCCGCTTCTACTAATGCAATTCCATGTGTGATAACGGGTGAATAAGAATTGGCTTTTGTATCGGCGGCGCATACTCCAAGCGGATTAATAGCCGAATGAATACCATTAAATGAAACAATCCGATTCTTGTATAGCTGAACGCTTGTTTTGATTGACGTAACTAATACTGGCTGTTCGGTTATCATTGCAGATTCTCTTTTTTAACCGGTTTTCTTTTTGAACGTTGAGCCCTTACCGGAATTTCAAACTCGGAATTATCTAGTTCGAGATTATCTAATTCATGATTATCTATTGCATGATTCTCGTTATCGTACTTTTCCGCTGCGAGGTTATCGAGTTCAGGATACTCAATATCTTGATTTTCAGCTATTGGATTTTCGATTTCATTAGTTTCCCTTTCTTCTTCAGGGATAATCTCAAGATAACCAGCCGAAATAGATTTACTGATTCTCTCGGCTTCACGTTCGCTGATATTTAGAATACTTCCCTCGGGATAATAATTAATACCAATAAAGAGTGATGTATTTTTTAAGATATATTTAGCCATATAATCCTCTAAGAATTCGTATCGTTGATTAAATAAGCAGCTTCATTTCCTACTACCTTCGGAATAAAAATATCGGTATTGCGAAGTATTAATACTTTTCCCGATTCCTCGTAAGAATCGATTACCGGATAACCTTTTTTGCGGAGTGTATATGCAAATGCCGGCTCATAATAAGTTCGATCAACCTGATCCTTTAACTGCGGTACATAAGCCGTAATTAAATTATCGCCCCAGATATCGGTGAAAATTCCTGCATCGGAAGAATAAACCGAATCGCCCACGAGAACTCGATCGAATCCGAATAACTGTGCGAGCATCTCTGTTGTTACTACCGAGCGTTCGGAATACTTAATTCTATCATGAATTTTAGGATGATTTTTTAATGCCTTGAAACTAGCCGCACCCATTAAGCATAGATTAGGTCGCTTGCCAATCTTTGAACGTACTGCCTCTATTGCCGTATCGATTATCAAAAATGGATTGGATATGTCTTCATCAAACTTACTTCCGGCACTTAGTGTTACTTTATTGCCCGTAGGATAAGTAGATAGATTCTGCGCGAGATCGGCAATGAGTTTTTCTAAACGGATTGAGATTCCCTCCGATACTACATTAGCCGCATGAAGTTTTAATGGAGTGATGTTCTCTTCTACTTCTCGGTAATCCATCGGATACTCGAGATCATGCTCTGCCATTACAAAATCGATTGAAGTATAAATCTCCGGCGATATGCGATTGCTTCTTGCTCTTATTGCTCGCTCGGTATTATAGATTTTGAATGCCTCTTTTGTGAATTGCGGAATTTTGCCTCCCTCTTTTTCCACTTCCACTATCGGAAAAAGATTTGTTCCTACTAATGAACTATTAGAATAACCTCTTGCTAATTCCGTTAATACGGGATCGATTATTCTTCGTTTTGCAAGTGTGCTCATAAAGCTCTCCTATTGGTTTTTATTAGTTGATTGATTGCAGCTTCAAACGAGATACCCGATTGATGCTGAATTGATTTTAGTTTTTTATAGATCGATTCTGAATGGCTATCGATTTCATAATCATCACAGCCCGGAAAGTGATCGGAATAGTTTTGTACTGATTTTTTTATTACTTCACCTAGATGGACTATTACGGGTATCGAATTAATAAACTCAATTATTTGTTCGGTGCTTTCGGGGGATTCGATAAAGGCGAAGAATGATTTTTTCATTGCCGGAGTAAATCTCCCTTCGGAAATTTTACTATCTAAAAGAGAGGTGATCAATTCCCGATCAAGTGTTTTGAGTGCAGGAGGGACTAACACTTTATCTATTTCAGTACCCTCCAAAGAGCTAGATGCAGCCGATAAATCATTT
>CALDDL010000087.1 GCA_937936675.1 uncultured bacterium | reverse complement strand
TTATTAAATTCAAAAGTTGCTTAACTTATTGTTTACTAAATAGGGAATAGTTCATTTTTCGTAATTGCAGGTGAAGCACCTAATGCTCTTTCATCTTCAATATCTATTTTCCAGTTTAGTTCTCCTTTATTATTTAAAGATATTATAGCTACTTCGTAAGCTCCTTCCAAACTTGCAACTCCGATATAAATATTACCATCAGCATCACTTATTAAAGGACTTATTATTGCAAGATTTTTAAGATCATATTTCCACCTAAGGTTACCCGAATGGGATACTGAATATACTTCTGTAACTCCAAAATAGATATTTCCATCATAATCAATTGTTGGCTCAACATTGTCGAATAAAGGCATATTATCATTAAAATCAAATTTCCAGGATAATTCACCTTTGGAATTTAGGCAATAAAGTGTTTTTGTCGGAAGATCACGATAAGCCCCGGGTATAAAATATATATTGCCTTGTGTATCAACTATCGGAGATGATAATAATTCCATATTACCGTATTCCCATTTCACTTTATTTTCTATTACATCTACTGCTAAAACCGATACACTATTCCCTTGTATATATAACGTTTTGCCATCGGGAGAAAAAGTTGGTGCTCCATCGCCATTCTCTGAAAACCTTTGGTCTGTTAATTCCCAAAGTAATTTTCCTTCTGGACAAATTGCCTTAAGTGTATGTTTTTCAGTAACACAATAAATCGTACCGTCCAAACCAACATTTATTCCGAGATTCCTAATTGAGCAGTTTTCGCTATATTTCCAATTTAATTTTCCACCATAGCCGGAAGAATATAGACCGCTGGCATCAGCCCAAATAACTGCATCTTTTGTAATTAAAGGGGTTGTATTAATGCTTCCCGAAGCCGGATTATTCCATATTTCAATACCGCTTGGATTTAGGGAAGAAAGTCTATGAAAAGAGTAATTACATGTAGTATAAATATTTGAATTATTATCTAATGCGATAGAGCTTTCGATACCATAATATGGTATTTTCAATTTTATTTGACCTAATTTTGGACCGTGATTTGGACTTCTCCCGTTTGATTGAGGATTACCATGATTCATAGGCCATGGTGAATCTGATAATGATTCCCAAACAATATCATGCTGTGGAACTATATCATTATCAACTATTGGATCAACCGATTTATCACATCGATTAAAGAGAAAAACAGTTATCACCCCCAATA
>CALDDL010000086.1 GCA_937936675.1 uncultured bacterium | reverse complement strand
ATTACACTCCACTCACAGGAGATTTATTCTGAAAAAGATATTGAAGTATGTACTTCTAAATACACACTTGCAATCGATTCAGAAATAGCGAAAAAACCAATCGGGGATGTAATTGCAGCAATTGGCAGATCATTTATCGGAACAGATTATGAAGCTTCCACATTAGATAAACCTGCAGAAGAAGCTGAACCTTTAATTATAAATCTAACTGGATTGGATTGTTATACATTTTTAGAAAGCGCATTAGTTTTTGGTAGAACAATAAAATCAAATAATTTTGGTTTTGATGCATATAAGAAAGAATTGGTAAATATTAGATATCGAGACGGAAAAAGAACTGATTATATTTCGCGGCTCCATTATTTTACCGATTGGATTTTTGATATGCAAAAACGAGGAATTGTAAAAGATATTACAAAAGAGATTGGCGGGATTCGATATAAAAAAGAGATCGATTTTATGTCTTCTAATCCCAAATCGTATAAACAATTAAGAGAGAATCCCACATTAGTAAAAAGAATTAAAAAGATTGAGAGGGAAATAAATAACAGAGAATATTATTATATCCCCGAAGGGAATCTTGAGCAATTAGAAAGTAATATTAATGAAGGAGATCTGATTTCCATTACAACTAATATCAAAGGTCTGGACGTTTCGCATGTGGGGATAGCTGTTCGTAATGATGATGGAAGGATACATTTATTACATTCTCCGAACGTTGGATATAAAATACAAATAACGGAAAAACCGCTTGCAGATTATTTAGAAGGTAATAAGAAACAAACTGGTATAATTGTAGTTCGTCCACTTTAAGAAGTTTTATTACATCATGGTCTATTTTATTAAAGAAAGTAAAACTTCTATATTCATCAAATCTTCTTTTTGATCAGCTTCTTTGGGAGTTTCAAGAATTTTAGGAACCAACTCCAATCTTTTATCATTCATAATATTAGCAAAACCTTCAAGACCAATAAAACCTTTCCCGATATGATCATGCCGATCTACTCTAGTACCGAGTTCTTTTTTACTGTCATTCATGTGTAAACACTTAAGTCGATCAAGTCCGATAATATTATCAAAATCAGAGATTACTTTTTCATAAGCGGCAGGGTCTTTTATATTATATCCGGCAGCGAAAGCATGAGCAGTATCAATGCAAACACTCATTCTAGATTTATCCTCCACACCATCAATGATTTTTTTTAGATGATCAAAAGTATATCCTATCGCAGTACCTTGTCCGGCGGTAAGCTCTAGCATGCTTCCGGTTTTATAATCTTTGGTTGCTTCATGAGCAAGATTGATGGATTCAATTATGAGGCGGATTCCTTCATCTTCGCCTTGAGCACCATGCGAGCCCGGATGAAAATTTAGATAAGGAATACCAAGAAGTTCGCATCTTGTTAATTCATCTATAAATGCTAAGCGCGATTTCTCTAAAATTTCGGGATTAACGGCACATAGATTAATCAGGTAAGAATCATGGGAGACAACAAATTTAATGTTAGAATTAGAAAGAGCATTTCTAAATTCTAAAATTTCAGAATCCTTTAATGAGGGAGCAGCCCAACGATTATTGTTTTTAGTAAATAGCTGCATCGCAGTAAATCTGAGCTTATCAGAAGAATAGACAGCAGAAGCACAACCTCCTTTAACAAAGGCGTGTGCACCAATTAATAAATTTTCTTTATTCATTTTATTTCTTTGCCGAAAGGGATTCTTTTAGGATTTTATTAACAATTTGAGGATTCGCTTTTCCTTTAGAAAGTTGCATAATTTTTCCTACAAAGAAACCGATTAATTTTTCTTTACCTTTATTATATTCTTCCACCTCCCCCGGATTTTCATCAATAACTTTATTTACGATTTCAACAATAAATTTATCATCGCTAATCTGAATTAAATTTTTCTCTTTGATTATTTCATCGGGAGTTTTATCTGAATTAATTAAATCAGGGACTATATCCCGTGCGGTTTTATTGCTGATAATATTCTGATTAATGAGAACAATAAGTCGAGCTGTTTTTTGCGGAGTTAGTTTTAATTCCATAGGCGAAATATTTAATTCATTCGTAAGTTTTAGAATCTCGCCCATAGTCCAATTGCTTGCTGATTTATAATCATTAGTTCC
>CALDDL010000085.1 GCA_937936675.1 uncultured bacterium | reverse complement strand
CTCTTAGCGAAATCTTTCTGAATTTCGGTAATTAATTTGGTCTTTTCTTCAAGGTCATTTGTCTTTCTTAATGCAGCGAATTTTTCCGTTAAAACAGTTTCATTAGTAGGATATTTCTCGTTATATATTTTTTTATACTTTGCAGCATTTTCGGTATCTTTAATTCTTTCATACCAAGTAGCCATTAATGCATATTGATCTTCTGAGAGATTTGGGATTACGGCAATTTTATCCAATTCCGGTTTTATAATATCTTTGGCTTTAACTGGGTCAATATTATTAAGTGCATAAAAATATCCGCTAAGGAAATCATTCTTTATACTAGGATTAGCGGCAAAATCCTTTTCAAATAATAATATTGCCTTTTCATTATCTCTTGAGAGGTCAAGATAAGCCACCCAAAAAGCATAAGCATTAGCTAAAGCAGCATCTGCACCTGCTAAAAGTTTACCGTCTTTTCCCGAAAGCTGAATAACGTATCCTTTACCTCCATTATCATCTTGTTTCTCTCCGCCCTTAAAAACAATAAATAATCCAAGTGCAGAGTCTGAGGGTGTAACAGTAAATTGATTTGATTTAACTTCATACTCCGAAGTAGAATAAAGGTCTTTTCCATATTCATATACAAACGCTTTTACGTCCTTAGCCTTTTCTAGTGAAGTTCCTTTTGCATCAAAGGTAACTGTAATTTTTTGATTCTGAAGAGGATTAGCAGGATTGAAGCTGAAATTTTTTGATTGTGCATTCACCACAATTGCAGCGAATAAAAATAATATTAAGAACCTTGTTTTCATTTATACCCCTATTAATAAAATAAACAGACTAAATTATCATAATTTTTTACTTAATGGAAATAAAAATATATGATAAAGTTATTTTTTTACATCAGAGGAAAAAGATAGTTCCACGCCTTATTCAGTTTCTACTACTTTAAATGAATGTGAAATAGGCATAGCTTTATCCAACATTGCAGTAACGCTACAGTATTTTGTTTGTGAGAGCTCAATTGCTCTTTCTAAGTCTTTCTCATTTATCCCCTTACCATAAAAAACATATTCAATATGAATTTTAGTAAATACTTGTGGATGAGTTTCTGCTACTTCCGCCTCGAGATTCATTTCGAATCCATCGATTTTAATTCTTTTTTTCTGAAGAATAGCTGTTACGTCGCTGCCTGTGCATCCGCCAAGGGCTATTAATAAAAGTTCTTTTGGTCTTGTAGCTCCATTGCTGCCGCCAAAATTCTCCGGTCCATCCATCATTACCCAATTATTAGAATCCGCTTTACCCGCGAAAGTAATTCCTTGTACTTGTTTCACAAATGCTTTTTTCGTGCTCATTAATATTCCTTTGTTTTTATTACTTATAAGATAGAAATAATTACAAAAAGATTCAGAAAAAGGATATTTAGTTTTAATTATTCAGATTAATTTTTATATTCGTTTAATAAAATAATAGAGCGATGAAACTAAAGCCACTTATACCAAAATCGGAAGCCAGAAAAATGGCGGTTAAAAGAAGGAGCGAATTATCTCCTGCCGAAATAAAAACGAAAACTAATTATATAATTGAAAGATTATTAAAATTAGATGACTTTGTCCATGCAAAGACTGTATTTATTTATCTTGCAAGCAGAAGCGGTGAAGTGGATACGAGAAAATTAATTGATAACATGGAAGGTTGGGGCAAAACCATTATCATTCCGAAATTGAGTAAATCGATTAAAAAATTCAAACGCTCAAATTTTATGGGTTGGGATCATATAGTAAAAAATAATGAAGGATATTATGAGCCCATTGTTGGTATAGATGAAGAACTTACCGATATAGACCTATTTATTGTACCAGCATTGGCAATTTCTGTTCTAGGACAGCGCGTTGGTTATGGCGGCGGATATTATGATAGCATGCTTAAAAATATTCGTGCACCAAAGATTGCTCTTGCTTTTGAATTCCAAGTTTTCGAAAATATCGAAACAGATGTTCATGATGTAAGAATAGATAGAATTATAACCGAAAGAAGAATAATAAATTCACGCGAACCACAAAAAAGAGCTTTGGAGCTTCTCTAAGTTTTATAATGGAAGATAATAATAATTCTTTTATAGATTTCAATTCGCTTGATAATTCAATACAAGACAATAATCAATATAACAATCAATTTAATATACCGCCTAAAAAAGTACTTGCAAGATCAAATAAAGATATTATTATTTCAGGAACTTGTTCGGGTTTTGCATCATACCTAAATATCTCACCATTAATTGTAAGGTTATTGGCAGTGATATCGGTATTCTTTGGTGGCTGGGGATTTATAATTTATTTAGTCTCGGCACTCATCCTTCCAATTAATCGGAATCTTATTCCTCCCAATGAAATCGAAATAAATGACATTAATGAAGGTAAAATAAAATCTCTTCTCTCAAGTGCACTTTTTTTCGCGGGGCTTTATTCGCTTCTAAATAAATGGAATCTTAGCTTTGTTGTAAATCCTAATTCATATTCTTGGAATATATTTATACCATTTGCGGCGATAGCCATTGCAATTTTAATTAACAGGAATAATCGGGGCGAAATAATTTCTTTCCCTGAAGAAAAAACTCATCTTAAGAAATCACACTCAAATAAATATTTTAGAGGTGTATGCAGCGGTCTCGCTGTTTATTTCGATTTGAAACCTGAAATTATAAGAACATTTTTTGTGATTATCACTTTTATTACAGCGGGGTTTGGAATTCTTATTTATTTAATGTTCGATTTTGGAATGGAGGAAAATAATGAATAAGAAAACAATCGTATCAATTTCCTTATTATTATTTGGTTTTTTGATGATCGCTAATCTATTTACGAAATTTTATTTCACTTTTTATGAAATAACCGCGATAACATTTTTGTTCTATGGCATCTCAAGTATTTTTTATGGATTTAAGATTGGTAATAGAGGAGTAATATTTCTAGCTTCTATCACGTTTCTTTCCGGAGTATTTTTATTGATATTAGAAAATGCCCGATTAATAAACACACGAGGAATTTATCTTACCGGCTCTCTTTTTATTCTTGGAAGTTCTTTATTAATGTTATTCATTTATGATAGTAAGATAAAACAATTCCTGTGGATTTCTGTTGCGTTAATAGTCTTTAGCATCGCTTCGATATTTTTAATAGACATAAATTTTATAAAATCGGCTATAGAATTTACGGATAGAATTATGTCTGCAATATATCCTTACTTTTTAATTGCGCTGGGCTTATTTCTACTTACGGGAAGTTTTACCAGGGAGTAAATTATCTGATCTAAAAACTGTTTCACCTGAAGGAAGTTCAGAGCCTGCTGCCGGTTCCTTTGTGATTACTACATATTCAATATCGTTAAAAGGAAAATCTGGTAAAGTATTTAATGGAATAAATTTCGACCCGGTTTGTGGAGCAAAAAGAGCCGCCGAAATATACTTACCTTTATTCTGCCACCAAAGCTGATAGCTTTCATCGCCTTTTAGGGGAGGTAGATCATATACTTCTAACATTCCTTTTTGCTGTGATGATGTAAGATATAATTTAACATATCCGCTAAAGCTCGGATTTACATTCGGAACATCAATAATTTTCAAGTCTTTCAATTTTAGGAAATCTAAAATGGGTGTATTCTCTCGAGCAAATTCATCTTTATTTCTAAGCTCATTGCGTAATGATTTTATCTCTTCACCCATTGAATCAATTTTTGTATTTAGGTCATTACTCCATGAAAAACTAAAATAACCAATAATAATAAATAGAACTAAAGAAAGTAAAATAGCTAGCCAGCCTACCACAGATGATGAAGTAGGTTTATCGATCACTTTTTTATTCGTTTCCAAAGTGTTATGTTGCGGCGAAAAAAGAGACGGCGGCGAATCAGGCATCTGTGGCATTGTTCTTCTACCTCCGGTATTCTTATTTGAATTGGTTTGTCTATTTATAACAGGCTCCGGAGTTGGTTCTTCGGGTTGAATTACTGTTTCACCTTTGAATTCATTTATTCTATTTTTTGGGACTTCATCTTCGGTGTAATGAATCTTTGTGGCAAAGGATCGGCTGCTCTTAAAGTTAGGGACTTCATCGATCTGCGTTAAAGTCTTTTTTCTTTCTTCTTTTATTTTTGCTTTAATTTCTTCCTGAAGGCTAATAAGTTTTTTAGCAACTTTTTCTTTTAGTATTGGATCTGGTTTCTCGAGGTCTAAAATTGCAGGAACTATCGCAATAATATTTTGCAATTCACTCAATTCATTTTCGGGAAGTTGACCGCCGGAACGAATATAATCCTTGAACTGAATAAAATTTTCTTTATCCATACAGCCGCATGAAAAAGCCGCTATCATCTCATGTATTGCTTGCTCTGCCATTTTACTCTTTTATTAAGAAGTCTCTTAAGTTATATAATGCCATCATTATTTTATGTCGAACAGTTTCCAAAGGGACATTTAATTTTTGAGAAATTTCGGAAACCGTGAATCCTTCATAGTATGCTAAATGGAGTACATATTTTTGAGAATCAGTTAATTTAGATAATGCTTTTTCCATCTTGGGACGGATACTCATTACTGTCTCAAAATCCAAACTATC
>CALDDL010000084.1 GCA_937936675.1 uncultured bacterium | reverse complement strand
CATGAATCTAATATCAGTAAATCAAAATTTGAAAGCAATCCACAACTCTGATAACCTCAAACGCATTATTATTTTCCCAACTAAAAACAACTTGGCTTTGCAAAAAAAGCTTATAATTACACAAGTGCCGTACTGAAAAATGCCGTCCTTGTTGAGCGGCGGGTTAGCTGGCTTTTCTGTTATAAAATTATTTTTATTCAGAGTAATGAGAAGTATAATTATCTAATAAATTCCTAATTACCTTTTGGTATTGGCTACCATGTTTTCGAGCAATTCCTTTAAAAAATTCAATACTTGATTTGCTCAAATTTAGAGTAATTTTAACTGTATCCTCTTTGAAAACCAATTCTTCAGGTTTAGGTAAGAAGTCTTTTATAACTTTTACTTTTCCTATTTTTTCATCACTATATTTTATTTTCTTTTTCATATATCTGTTTTCCTTTTCTCCAATATCCAGCTCCAATGATTCTGATTTTATTATTTCTATATGTAAAACGAACAGTAATTATATTCTCTGCAATTTTACCAAAGCAGTAGAACCTTTCTTCACTTTCACTATGTTCCGAATCTTTAGCAATAATTCTATTTGAATCCGAGAAAACATATTGAGCCTCTTCAAAAGAAATATTGTGTTTTTTCTGATTCAGCTTGTTTTTAATTTCGTCCCATTCAAAAGAAGAGGTTTTCACCAAAACTACATCCTATTTTTTCGTTTAAATATACATATATAAATATGGCTTGTCAACCATATTTATTTCGCAGCTAACGACGTTGCAACCAAAACAATTTTCGTTTCGTTTTTAGGAGTATAATCAAGCGCTTCTTTTGAAAAATATGAAGTTGTTATAAATATTCCTTTCTTGGCTCCTTGACCAGCAAGGGCACCAACAAATTTGTGTAATTCGGGGCGACCAACAACGCCTTCCCATTTTTTAGCTTGGACGTAAATAACGTCACGGTTCTAGTATCAGTAAATCAAAATTTGAAAACAATTCACAACTTGCTATTTGCAATCCTTGGAAGTCTATAAAACCTTTTAGTTTATAACTCAATCTCTCCTCTATCAGCTGTATTGATGCTTTCTTATAATAAACCACAATTAAAACTTTTTTTTTGTTTTCGTTCAAGCTATTCCATCTGAAATATATTACTTGACTATTATGCCTACGTTTATTATCATTGCATTGGTTGCTTGCTTGCCGTGCTTATTATGCGAAAGTAGCAAGGATTTTATGAAAGGGCTTAAAGTTTTTTTAAGCCCTTTTTTTATAAAATCAATTTTTTTTTGTAATTAAACCTATCCTCACAAGCGCTTAACTAAATGCTTAATCGCCAAGAATATACTTGTTTTATCCGGCAGAGGTATTTTTTTAGGGAGTTCATGTAATCTATTTTCCTTTATCATTCGATATATTCCGCGAATAAATAAAAATGGGAGGAATCCTATCATGAACGAAAATACGAGTATAAAAATTATCCCAAATATTACTTCCATAATTCCTCCCTAATTTGATTTTACTTATTAATTAATTCGTTTAACAAAATAAGCTGCAAGAGATTCTTTTTTCTTTACCGGATCGTAATCAGTATCCTCTGCAAATATAACTCGTTCACCTACTTTGAGCTGCGAGGCATTCCCTTTATAACTGCTTGCTCTGAAGAATATCCGGCTATCATTAAATTCAATAAATCCAAACCTTTTCTCGGCGTTATAATCTTTGATAATTCCTTTATTTAATTGAGAGTAAGCTAACTCATCTAATTTATTTTTCAACGTATTGACATTAAGATTATCAAGCGCAATATTATATTTAGCTAATGATTGAGTCAATTTTTCTCTAAGTTTCCATTTTTCATTTATTCTTATTGCCGCAGCAAGCTTTAATGAAATAAGAGAGTATTCGGGATTTCCCATTTTTTCTAAAGTTTCATAAATGAGGTAAAAGAGTTCCCATTTGAATTTTAATTCTCCCGATCCTAAAGCAGCATCTAGCGCATATTTTAAGGAAGATTTATAATCCCCGATCAAAAAATAATTCTCAGCCAATTCTTTCTGAAGGAACCATACCTTTTTGGATTTCACGGATTTCAATAATCCCTCAATTGCTAAATTATATTCTTTCATTTGAGAGTAACATAGCGCAATTCTTCTAACGCACCATATATCATAATCATGATGATTTAGAATTTTATCCGATAATAATTTTTGGGAAAACGAAAGACACTCGGCATAGTTGCCCATCTCAAATAATATTTTGGATCTTTGAGCAAACCATGTTTCATAGTGCGAAGCCAATTCCTTTTGTTTTCCTTTAATAGTACCCATATAAGGTTCTTTACTTAAATCCTCCGGATTAATAGAATCGATAATTTCAAGAGCATAGTCCCAATGAGTCTTAGCGCTGACTATCAATTTGACGAAATTAAAACAGAGTTCTTTGACAGTAACATAATGGTATTTATCTTTTATATCCAATATTTGTAATAATAATTTCGTCTTGTTATAAAGAGAATCGATATCACCGATTATGGCTTCGTCAATAAAATCTTCAGTTTCATTCGAACTATATTCTTCTTCACCGAAAGAGTTTTTGTTATTCTTTATTTTAAGATAATTGTATAGACATTTTCCATAAAGATTTATTATAAAACTATTATTAATATTCCTTAAATCGATCTTAAGATAGTTATCAATAAAATTAATGCCCTTTTCGTACTTCTTGAGATTATAAAATGAATTAAGAATGTCAGAAATCAAAAAATCATTCTCCGCTATTTGAGCTGAAGAAAATTTCTTATCGATATCCTTAATGAAAATATCAATTATTTCTGAAAACCTATTTTCATTTGACACTTCTGCTTTCTTGTCCTTTATCTGAAACGATATTTCATTAAGAGTCGGCATTC
>CALDDL010000083.1 GCA_937936675.1 uncultured bacterium | reverse complement strand
GATCGGGAATTAGGAGCTTCTGAGATGTTGCTTATTGTCGATAGTCTTGATAACATTCAAAAAGAATTATCCGGCAATTTCGATAAGGTAGTTAACTCTTTTATGATTAAGAAATCTCCTGATACTCATAATGGTGAAAAAATTAGTAAAGAATTTTTGATCTATCGAGTTGCAGAAAAAATTAGGAATCAACAAAGTTTGATAATGAGTAATCTCGATCGAATTCAATCCAATATACAAGAATCAAATAGTTACTGGGTAGAAATAAATAAAAAATATTCTCTTCCGGTTGCGTGCATAATATTCATTTTTATAGGGGCACCACTTGGAATAATGACTCGAAAAGGTGGATTCGGAATTGCAGCAGGTATCAGTTTATTTTTCTTTTTAATCTATTGGGCATTTTTAATAGGTGGTGAGAAATTAGCAGATCGTGGTCTTTTCTCTCCTTTCTGGGGTATGTGGAGTGCTAATATTATAATGGGTATTTTTGGTATAATTCTAACCGTTAAAAGTGCTAAAGAAGCGATTTTCTTGAATTTCGATTTCTTCAAAAAATTAATCCCTAAATCATGGCGTGCAGAGGAACCGGTTAATGAAAATAATTGACCGATATTTAGTAAAACAATTCCTCGGGACATTATTCTTTGGGATTCTAGCATTCACCCTGCTATTTGTTATTATAGATATGATGGAAAATCTTGATGATTTTATTGATCAGAGCGTACCGGCAAGATTAATTTTTGAATATTACTTTGTTTTTATGCCTGAAATAATTCGTTTAATGACTCCTGTTTCGATTCTTCTTTCAGCACTTTTTACTTCAGGAAAGATGTCAAATCTCAATGAACTTACTGCATTAAAATCGAGCGGGATAAGCATCTATCGATACATGGTTCCATTCGCAATAACTGCATTTTTCCTTTCTCTTGCTTCAGTTTATTTCGGCGGTTATACTGTTCCTGCGGCAAATAAACATAAAATATTTATCGAACAAACTTATATGAAAAAAGGAATAGTCTATGCCGGCAGTAATATTTATTTTCAAGATTCGAAAAATAAAATAGTTACAATAAGCCATTTTGATACTCAGGAAAATCAAGCTTCGCAAGTGAGTATCCAAACTTTCGATCCAATAAATACTACCAAAATGGTGCAACGAATTGATGCAACAAGAATGAGGTATGATTCATCGACTACTACATGGACTCTATTTGAAGGAATTATACGAAGCTTTACAGATTCTACAGAGTATGCAGAAAACTTTGCTACGAAGGTAGTGAAAGATATTAATTTTAGCCCAATGGATATAATTAAAAAGCAGACTAAACCAGAAGAGATGACATTAACTGAACTTTCGGAATATGCCGCAGAACAAAGCAGAACAGGTAATGACCCAATTAATATTCAAATAGAATATCATTCAAGGATTGCTTATGCATTTGCAGGTATTATTGTGGTTCTATTTGGAATTCCTATTTCCGCCAATAAAAGAAAGGGTGGCTTGGCTATGCAATTTGGAGTAAATCTTTTAATAACCTTCGTCTATTTGGTTTTCATGAAAGTAAGTCAGGCATTTGGAAAGAATGGAGTGGTTAGCCCTTTTATTACGGCATGGTTAGCCAATTTTATCTTTTTGATCGGTGCATTGATAAATATATATAGAGTTCGCAAATAGTTATTTATTCTTTAGAATAAAAACCCCATCCCAATTTTCATCTGGTTTATTTTCAATAAAATATTTGCAACGTTCAATAAATACTTCCGAAGCTCGATCAGAATATATATTATAACATTCACTAAAAATAAATATCGCTTCTTCAAATTTTTGAATTCGATAAAGTGCCAGTGCCATTGAGAATTTATCTATTAATGAATTGATCTCAGATTTTAGTTCATCCTTGGTAGAAATTAATTCGTAAATATTAGTGGTAATAGATTTACCTTTTACTTTTATAGAATCCAACTCTCGTGTAATAAAATCATCTTTTATAAATTGATATGTATTTTCACCGATTAAAATATTAGTGGAATAAATTTTATTTACGGATTCTAACCGTGAAGCGAGATTAACATTATCTCCCATTACGGTATAATCGAATCTTTTTGATCCGCCAATATTTCCAACAATTATGTTACCCGAGTTGATCCCGATTCTTACAGAAAGTTTTTTAATTTCTTTTATTTTTTTCTGCATTTGAAGAGCAGTAGAGCAAGCCAAATAAGCATGATTTTTTAATTCAATTGGGGCTCCCCAAAACGCCATTACCGCATCACCTATATATTTATCCAATGTACCTTGATTTGATAAAATTATTTCAGTCATATCAGATAAATATTCATTTATAAAAGAAACCAATTCTTCCGGTTTTTTGGATTCGGAGATGGAAGTGAAACCTTCAATATCACTAAACAATATTGAAAGCTCTTTTCTCTCCCCGCCAAGTTTAAGCTTCGCCGGATCAGATACTAATTCATTTACAAAATTTTCCGATACATACTGACCAAACATTCCTTTTATTAAATTTTTCTGTTTCCTTTCAGCAATAAAATTATATGACGTAGCAGTTATATATGATAATAATAAAGCTAACGATGGACTTACTACATTTACCAATAAATTATATTTTGTAAATAAAAATAACGAGAAAAGATAAAATGAATATATTAATAAAAGTACCAGTATTATTGACATAAATTCGATAATAAAAGTATATCGAATTTTAATTTTTTTAGTAAATGTAATAAGGTAAAATGAAACAAAAGTTATTAATAAAAGAATTAAAAATTCAGTAACATAAGATTCATCATAAATAAAATCTTGATCAAGGACATTTTGAATCATAGTCGAATGGATTTCAACTCCGTATTGAAAATTATCACCCTGTTTGCCTGTAGGCGAAAAAGATGTTGCAAAAATATCTCTATCCTCGGGCATAGTGGAACCGATAAGGACAATTTTATCTTTGAATATTCCTTCATCCTTTAGCATGTCCCAATTATTTAATTCGCTTTCATAGTAAATTTCATCTTTCGTTTTGAAACTACTATCGTCAATAATTTCATAAAATTTATAATAAGGAAAGCTTCTTAAACCGGAATAATAATTAAGAAGAATATCTGAATGACCTAATAGAGGAATATTTATAGAATCATAAATAAAATAATTTTCTTTTTTTTGAGCAATATATTCTGGTGATTTATTAAAGTATTTATTTAACACTGCAAAACTAAATGATGGGACTAAAATTGAATTTTTGAGGTTATATCGATCTTCAAAATAAGGTTTGTATTTTCTATAAACCTGATCGTTATCACTTAATAGATTAACAATTCCAATCTGAAATTCGGGGCGATAAAAAATATTTTGAAAATTTAGCTTAATTAATCCAGTACTACTATCATAAGAAATTATTTGGGTTCTGTCTTTACCACTTCTATTAGTCCAAAAACCTGATTCCAAATCCAATAATAGATTTTGTTTCTCATAATCGAGTTTACCCGCGAGTACTACGTTATTATATTTTCTAATAGTGTTTAAGAACAAAGAGTCGTTTGAAGGATCGAATCTATCGCCTTCGGACATTAATATATCTATTCCAATTACTTTAGCTCCGGCTTCCGAGAGATTTTTTATTAAGTTTGCATAAAAATTGCGGGGCCAGGGCCAGGCATTATAGGGAGCGGGAATTTGTGTGTAAGAATCTTTTTCTATTTCTACTATTATTACTTTGGGATTTTCAATTCCCCTTTTCCCTCTTACTTCAAACCGTTTATCAATAATATTTAATTCTAAATTCTTGATAAAAGATAATTGGAAAAGATAGTCTTGCGTTATCAGCAAGACTAATAAAAAAGAAAATAGTGCAATAACGAATTTATTGAAAAAAACTTTCATCAAATTAAATATTGAATTGAGCAGTTACACCAATAATAGAGCTATTACTTCTTCCGGGAATTCTATAATAACGTGCCTGCAAAATTAAATCTAAATTTTTTATGACATTATAACTAGCAATTAGGTCAAATGCCTGACGTTCAATATCACCAAAAGTCGGACTAAATACTGCCGATAACTGTAATTTATTTTCTAAGAGAAAATACTTTCCGCCCATTGATATTGAGAAAAAATCAAGGTCTTTAAGACCGATTTCGCTTGAATAATATGAGGCATTAAAAATTGATGATAAATCAGAAGCCCATGTAGTATTGACTTGCAAATTAACACTATTATAACTTGCGTCTGTATTAGAGAACCCATTATCATCCCTGCTAGAAGTTGAGAAGCTAAGATTTGCAGAATGAGGTACTTCAAGAATAAATCGATATCCAAAATTTAATGTGAACCGATTTAATATATCATCTATCGCATACTTTCCGAATATAGGATCAAAGAGACTAAGTCCATTATTATTATCATAACGATAATATCCAACTGTAATTGATGGGAAATTAAATCTGGGGAAATAGGATACAGATGAACTAAAAGTGGAATAATCTGTTGTAGCAATTTTAGTATTTTGTAAATTATCGCTTAATAATTCAAAACCGAGTGAAACAAATAGTTGATTCTCCAGTAACCTAATTCTATCAGAAAAATTGAATCCTTTTACATCTGTTCTTAAAAAATTCTGACCAAATGACTGAAATTCATTACCACGATAAATATAGGAAATCTTAAAAATATTATTAAAATAATTTAGAGATAAAGCACCTTCAGCCGCAAGAGATGAAAATTTCTGTGGATTCAAGGGACCAATATATTGATTTATTGTAATAAACTTACCGAGATAGTCTTTAATTTTTTTTACGTCATTTGGATCAATATCAATAAAGCTTCCGGCACCGAAAATAGAATCAATTTGTGTATCTGTTAGTGAACCGACCGAAATATCTTTATTTATTAAACTAAAAGCGGCTTCACCGGTTAGAACAATTCTCTGTTCATCGATTCCTACAAAAAGATCAGAACCAAAAACTAGATTTTCTTGAGGACGTGCTCCGAACTCAATTGAACCATTTTCATCTTTAGAGTGAAGATAAGAAAAACCTAATTCAAAATTATCTCTTGATCCAAATGAAGGTCTAATAGCAACTAAATTTCTTTTAAATGTTCCGAGATCAACTCTTCCAAATGGATTGGAATACTTGATCGAATCGATTCTAATGACATTTGATTCTAAAGGTGCATCCTTAGAAGAATATGTATTTATAAGCTTACCTTCGATCTTCCTTAATGTTTCTCCGGCACTCGCCTGAATATTAAAGACACCAAAATTCAATGTGCCATTAATGCCTCTTACTCTTTTACCATCAAGAATTAAACTGGGAAATCGAGGGTAAGTATCCCCTGCTTGTAAACTAAATCGCTCTTCTTTCGCGATACTAACAGAAAATCTATTTACGGGTTGCAAATATTTTTTTTCTTCCGATGAAAGGTAGATTAATGCATTCGCAGTCCAATCTTTATAGCTACCATTAAAATTAGCCATAAGATTATTATAGAAAACAGAATTACTATTATAGTTTTCGTTTCTCGATTCACCCTTTAAGTTTCCGTTATAATTGAATTGAGAAAGCTCAGCATCGGTAACTTGATTAGAAACTAATTCAAATTGGCTTTGAACTGAATGATATAATGTCCCACTCGAATCATAGACTTCAGCTCTAATTGTATTAATACCGTTTGGAATTAATCCGGGATTATTCTCTCCGCTAAAAATTATCAGGTCCCCTGCAACCATTATATAATCTGAAACATCAATATCTCCAATAAATAATTTTGTGTCTTTGGGGCGAATGTTATTAGGAACACCAATTAAAGAGATGGTAACAAAAAAATCTTTTTCATATACTTTTTCACCTTTTTCGGGGGTAAGAATAATTATTTCAGAATCCTTTGGTGAGGGAGCTTCAATGGATATTTGTATAGGGGTTTCATTTTCAGAAAATTCAGTTGGGTAATAGGAAACATTACCATCAGCTAATAAAATTATAATATAATACTCAATAAAAGGAGCTTTCACTCTGTCACTTGGAATTGTTGTTTGTGCTCGATCAGAGAGAATAACCATTTCTGATTTTATATATTCTGTCATTCCAAATGATCTATAAGCAAGAGTCAATTCACTAATTGAAGAAGGGTTTCTTAAATCAGCTTTAATATGAATAGGCAATCCCTCTCTTTGAGAAGAAATGGTTACATTAGAAATATAATCATTGACTTGAGCAAAGTTATTTCCAGCAAAAATCATAAAAACGAAGTCTGTCATTAATAATATTTTTATAAACTTAAGTAACATAGTGCAATCCCTTTAATCTATATTTAGTTAATGTGGATTTATTCAGTGTATTCTATTTCTACTTTTCCATCCGGGGTATTAATAAATATCTTTTTGCTATTGTTTAAGTTCATAGTATCATTAAAAATGGATTGTTCTTCAGAAGTAGCTGCTCTATAATCAACTTGTCCATCAGAGAGAACAACTAAAGTATATCCTTCGTCAATTTCTTGTTCAGTCTTTTCACCAATAAGTAACTTAATTGAAGCAGAACCATCATTTAAATGAAATACAAAAGTACTATCTTCATTGAATTCAACATATCCGCTAGAGCCTCGAATTGAAGCGACAGCTGTGGGGGTAGAGATTAAGAATGCATCATCTTTTTGCTTTGTTACTTTAAATCCAATCACTCCTTTCTCTAGGAATGAATTTTTATTATTAATTTTTTTATCACCTTTATCGCCATAAATAAAAAGATGAGAATTTTCACGAACAGTTACTGTGCCAGAGCCATCAGTAAATAAAATAGCTGCCAGGGATTTAGTTCCGGTTTTTATTTCTGATTCAGCTAAAAGAGTTTGACTTGCTTTGAGATTATTCCAAAAATCCTTTTCCGCTCCATCTTTAAAAGTAACTTCTTTAATCACTTTTTTAGCGATGGCAATTGGATCTTTCGGCTCTTCTCCCTTGATTATTGAAAGAGGAACGATAATGATAAAAGCAATAAACATTGTAAAAAACTTTTTCATAATTGTGCCTCTACTTTAAATATTTTACAGAAATAATTTTTCCATCTCTTTTCAATTGCCTGATAAAATCTGCTGCTTCAAATAGTGTTTTGATATTTCCATCTTCATCTTCTACTTGAAAATTGGGAGTTGAATTTTCTTTAATCGAATTTCTGAGAGCATCTATAATAGGATTTGGAAGGATATCAACCATTTTATTAATAAAGTCATCAATTTCATTTAATGAATTATTCTCAAAATTCCCGCTTATGGTGTTAGTTAAGGATTGAATCCGAACCGGAACAATATTGCTATAAATATCAGTACCCCCTCCCGGTCCATTGATGTGAGCAGTAACTTGAATAACTAATCGGCTCCCTTCTACCAATTCTCTTTGTAATACATTTGCTTCGGAGGTGCTGATTGTTAACCGATTTCCAGCGTTATAATTATTAATAACAGGATTACCAGAATTTAATGCTGCTTCATCAGATTGGTTCACATCTATCTTGTAACCTGCATTAATGAGATAATAGTCAGCACCTTGAACTTCACTCCATGATATTTGAAAATTTAGAGGATTTAATTCTTCTTCTGGAAATGGAGATGTAATTTCAATTGTCTGAGATGGGTTTTCGAAGGTGAGAGTTTCATAAGTATCATCTAAAAAAGTATTCCTTTCATCAAAAACACGAATTTTGATTTCTACTTGACCGGTAGGTTTACCTATATTTCTTATTCTATCAACAATTCCCGAATTAGCACTTTTTTCAGCGAACTGAATTTCTGAATTGCCAATTTCATCGTTAAAAAAAGATCTGGATAGGAATGAATTTGTTTTAAAAGTTGCCACTTCAATAAAATTAGAATTAAGATTTTCTTTCCAGGAAACAACTCCTTCAATAAATACTTTCTTACCCAAAGGTGTAATATTCACCTGCAAAATTCTTTGCTGATTTGAAAGGTTGTTATCAAATAAAAATGCGGATAAGTCCAATTGACTAGTATCAAATAGAAATATTTGTACAGAAGTACTTTGTGAAAAAACAGATGAATTACTTATAAAGAGGAACAAGGTGATAAAAGTAATCAACTTTTTCATAATAGCTCCTTAGGGTTCAATAAGCAAACTAATTAATAATAGCAAAAAGGGCAAGAAAAGAATTGCTAGTTTATTTTTTCATTACCTTTATCATTGCTTATAAAACCAAATTGAGGACCGGACTGACCTTCGATTTTTATCTCGCCAAATCTTGATTCAAATTTATCAATATTTTCTTTCAACGCTTTCATTAACATTTTGGCATGCTGAGGTGTGGTAATTATTCTTGATAATACTTTTGCTTTCTGAACTCCGGGAACTACACGCGTAAAATCGATTACAAATTCTGCCGGTGAATGAGTAATAATTGCAAGATTGGAATAAATTCCTTCGGCTTCTTTCTCTCCAAGTTCAATATTAATTTGATGTTGTTGCTCTTTATTCTGACTCATATTATCTCCATAAAAAAACCCACAACCCTATTCGAGTTGTGGGTATAATTCTTAACTTAAAATGTTATCTGTATTGATCTGCTTTTTGGAAAGCTTCTCTTGATTTATCAGCTTTACCAAGATTCGCATAAATTTTACCCAATAGTTCCCATACTGCCGGTTCTTTCGGATTAGCTTCTAAATATTTTTCCATGTGTGGTAATGCTAGTTCAAATTTTTCTTTGTAAGATTCGTCTTCTTTACCTTCAGCTTCGGCAGCTTCTCTTACTTGAGTACCCCATCTTACATAAGTAACAGCAAGGTTATAAATTGCGTTAGTATATTCAGGGTCTAGAGATACTGCTTTAGCAAACTGAGTTTCAGCACCGGCATAATCTTTAGCATTTAATAAAAGAACACCGTAATTATATCGATAATATTTATTTTCAGGATCTTTTTCAATTCCGGCTTTGAATGCATCCATAGCTACGTCTAACTTATCGGCAGCAATATATGCATTTGATAATCTCAATAATATTTCTGAATCATCAGGGAAAGTTTTTCTTCCTTCTTCAAGGAGAGAAACTGATTTATTATACCATGTTGTAGCATTAGTGCTATCAGATACATTATTAGATTTTTTATAATCATCCATTAGTTTATTGCCTTTGTTCATATAAAGCTCACCGAGCATTGTATAAACATCAGGAGTTTTTTCTTTCTTAAGACTGATTTCTAGAGGAGCAACAGCAGAATCAGGTTTTTGCATATT
>CALDDL010000082.1 GCA_937936675.1 uncultured bacterium | reverse complement strand
TAAAATGAAGCAATTCTTCTTTGCAGTACCATGGCTGAATTCCTCCTCTACCAATAGCACCATTACTAGCTGTGGCAGTAATAATAATTATTTCCAAGGGATCGAAACATTTATTTTATCTAATTTCTGTTCAAATTCTATCCGCTCTAAATTCTGCTTGAGTGCTCCATCTTCCTTTCTTCCAAGCCATTCAAAGCTATCTGCTTTTGCCACCGCACTCGCAAAATCACCCGAATTAATATGACGTAAGATTTCTAATTCCAAACCCGAAAATGATAATGCATTTATATGATAATCTTCAAACGCACTCCATGCTATCGGAACCCATTTTTTTACAATCTCATTTGCAATTGCTTCCGAATATTTTCTTATCTCTAATTGCGCATTCGTCTCTAATCTTAAACCAAGAAAATGAAGAAGATTATGAAGATCTATTTTCCAATATGCCTCGGTATATGTAGATAAAGGTAAATCCTTTCGCGCCTGCTCTCTTGCTATTCCGGAATTGATTCTATTATTATAAACTTTTTTTGAAAGTTCATGTAAATCTTTTTCTTGATTTGAAAATTCAGCACCTGCGACTTCATCAATAAAACCTTCGCTCCCTTGTCGATTCGATTTTGATTGAGTGCGCCATTCATTTGGCTGTGTCATCTGTGCCGAATCGATTGCAAGAGAATAACGAGTAGAATATTCATTCACATTTGCAGTACGATGCCTAATCCATTGCCGCCAGCAATCCATCGGTACTCTTATATGCAATTTAATTTCACACATCTCGAGCGGAGTCGTATGATGATGACGTAGCAGATATCTTATTAAACCCTGATCTTCTCTGATTTTTTTCGTCCCGCTTCCATAAGATACTCTCGCCGCCTGAACGATCGATTGATCCGAACCCATATAATCCACTACTCTTACAAATCCATCATCAAGTACCTTAAATGGCTTTCCGAGTATTGCATCTAATTCCGGAACTCTTATCGATTCCAATTTTTCAAATTTCTGTTCCATCTATTTTCCCCTAAACATTTCTATTGAAGATAACATTTTATCTATCGATTTTTCAATCCCGATTTCCCAATTCAAAATCGATTCTTCGATAGAATTAAAAAATTTATTCATTTCTATAATAGTTATTTTTCCTTCCGATTTAATATCTTCAGCTATTCCGCATATTAATACAATCTCTTTATCATGCTTTATCGCAGAATCAATAACAATGCCCACTGCCTTTTCAAATTCATTCTGATTGTCGATTTTACCCTCACCCGTAATTACCAAATCAGAATCCGAAATTGCCTTTTCCAAATATAAATAATCATTAATAAAAGATTTAGCATCAATTTTTGCGGCATTAAAAAATAATTGCAATGCCGCAGCCACCCCGCCACCTGCTCCAACAAGATCATCTCTTTTTATTTCGTGCGTTTCATATATCTTTAATAATTTAACAAACGATTCATCTAAAGCTCTTGCTTCATCAGGCGTAGCCCCTTTCTGAGGTCCATATACCAACGAAGCTCCTTTTTTACCTATTAATGGATTGATACTATCTACTACTATTTCAAATTTTATATCATTCGGAATTTCAGGTAGTACTATCCGTTCCGTTAATTCAAAATTCTCCGGAAGAGCATTGAGTTGTAAATTCGATCGATCCAATAACTGAAAGCCAAAAACCGATAGCATCCCGATACCAAAATCATTTACTCCAGTTCCTCCAATTCCTATTACTATTTTATTAAAATCTATCTCGCCAAATCTCTTCTGATTTATTAAATTATGTATCACCAATCCCATCGGGTATGATGACATCTTTAATATATCTCTCTGTTCCTTCGGCACTAAGCTGATTCCGATTGTCTTTGCCGATTCAATGTAAACTGTTTTTTCACCTTCGCAATATGCAACTTCCACATTAATTTGAGAATTAAGAAGCGTATTAGGAATAGTAAAACTCAATACCTTAACTTCTTTTAAAAGTGCGATTATATTAAGAAATCCATCCCCTCCATCGGAAAGCGGAAGCAATTGATATCTAAATTTACTTTGGTTAGATGAGAGTTTTTCTTTTAGGATTTTTGAAATTAGCAGAGATACTTCCGAAGAATCCGCACATTCTTTAAATGAATTTGGTGCTATAAGAATTTTTTTAAAGTGCTGCAAAAGCTTCTATTAATTTTTTCTTAGTATCAAGTAGGTCTTGCGAAATTACTTTCACTTCGCCTAGAACAGGCATAAAATTGGAATCACCGCTCCATCTCGGAACAATGTGAAAATGAATATGATCTTCTATTCCCGCTCCCGCCGCTTTTCCCAAATTGGCTCCGTAATTAAACCCGTTCGGATTCATTATCTCTTTGAGAGCCATTATTGAAAGCTTTGTAACTTTATTTACTTCCCATAATTCTTCTTGGCTTAAAGTTAAAAAATCGGATGTATGCCTCTTAGGAACGATTAATAAATGCCCGCTATTATAAGGATATAAATTAAGCATTACCAAAGTATGCTCAAATTTCTTGATTAAAAGAGAATTAACCGAATCAATATCTTCATTAATTGCATTACAGAAGATACAGCTATTATCAGCTTTTTCTGATTTGAATGAATCTATATAGGCAGAGCGCCAAGGCGACCAGAGTTTTTCCATATTATAAATAGGCGGCATTTTATTGCCGCCTTTATTAATTTATTCTTCGGCTTCTTT
>CALDDL010000081.1 GCA_937936675.1 uncultured bacterium | reverse complement strand
CCACCGAGATCTACACTCTTTCCCTACACGACGCTCTTCCGATCTCCTTCTTATTAATTGTCAATAATGAATTTGATTTGTTTCCTAAAACTCAAATTGGTAATAATAAACACATTTTCTTTTCATTATATGATGTTTCTATTAATGAAGATGCGATATATGTTACTGATCAGTTAGGTTATAAAATTGATAAATTTTCTTTAGACGGGAAATTAATTAAATCAATTGGCAGAAAGGGAAGAGGACCGGGAGAATTTATTACCGGTCCTGCTCAAATAACTATTAATAAAGATACATTATATATATGTGATGGAGCCGGCATACGGTATATCCACCTTTTTACAAAAGAACTAAAGTATATTAAAAGTTACACAATTGATAAAAGTGTAACTGATTTCAAATCTCACAATAACCAGTTTTATATTGCCGCAAATAGTAGTGTAATCAATCCGGTGGTAAGCATCTTCAATAGCAATTTTATTGAGGAATCTCATATAAATCTTATGAATAAATCAAAAAATTTGCGAGCAAATGAGCATCATATATTAGTAAATGATAAATATCTATTTGTAATTTATAAATTCAGAAATCTTATTCAATTATATAGTTTATCAGGAAAATTTATTCGTGAATTTTCTATTAAAGGTATAAAAAAGGAAGTGAGGTTTGAAAGGAAAAAAGAGATTGAAAAAACGATTTCTAAAAAAGTAAATCCTCAAATAGCAGAATATTATTATAACTGGCCCCAAGGAATAATTTGTCGAACCGTGCATTTTTATAAAAATGATTATCTGGTTTTACAATCAGATAAATATAAATGTTTAATAATTGATTTAGAAGGGAACATAAAAGCGATGTTTACTTTAAAGAAGAATTCAGATTTAATGGAAACCGATAAAAACAATAAAATTCTTATCTCCGAAAATTCTTTTACTAAACTAATCTTATATGAGTTAATCAAAAAATGATGAGGAATTTATTATCTATTTTATTATCTATAATTTCTTTCCAGCAGTATAATTTGATTTATTGTTCTTCACACAATAATGAACAAAAAGAATGTTTTAAAAACGATAACGAAATTCTTGAATTAGAATATTTGAATAAGACTGTATTTATATTAGATAATAAATATTCATTAATAAAACTTGACAGTAATTGGATAGTTGAGAAAAAAGTATCTTTAAGAACCAATAGCAAAATGATTCCCAAACCAATTAGATTATTGGCAATTAAGAATAAGCTATATTTATTTTGGATGAACGGGGATGTAGAAATATTTGATCAAAAAATAAATCTAATCAAGAAAATTAAAATCTCACCACAACCTGCTTCTGTTACATTAATCACAAATAAAATATATACTCTATCTTGGGAATTTGATAATGACTATTATCTAACCGAATATGATACTGATCTAAAAAATCCTAAAAAAATATTAATTCATAAAAAACGTAGTGAATGGCCTTATGCAGATCAGTTCACTTTTGATTTCGATCCTAGCTCAAATCAAATTGTGTTTCTTTATAAATTTATAAATAAAATTGAGCTGAGAGATAGGAATTTTAAATTATTAGATTCATTAAAAGTGGTGGGAATTAAAGATACTGCTGATTATGAAGTGTATAGTATTTTTGATGAAATGCTAAATTATACAAAAAATAATTTTCTAAATTATCGTAATACACTCGGTATTTCACGAGTTCCCAAGGAATATTTACATGCTATTGTAAATTTTAAATATCCTCATTTACTTATATCAAACAATATCGTTGATGAAACAAAAGAATATATTAATAAAATTAATATTTCCAATAATATATTAATTTCAATACAAATAAAGGGGAGTAGAATTTTATTTATGCAAAATAATATCATTTTTACTCTAAATCGTGATAAAAAAGTGATTTATAAATGTAAATTATCAATATAAATTATATATCTATGAAAAATCATATTAAAATTATATTATGGATATTTTTTATTACAATTATTATTTTTCATAGTATTCGTATTTTTAATCTCCCTAATAAAAATATTGAGATATTAGAAAGTTATATACAAAGTAGTACGGATAGTATAGAAATAATTATTATCACTAATCCAGCGTTATTGTCTTGTTATTCGTGCGTTGACAATTTAGTTTCTATTTATAATCAAACAAAAGATGTCGCAATAATTAAAATAATTTTTTTTTACACAAACAACACATACAACCCTCAATTCGGAACACCGAGTTAGAGAATACTTAAAGCAAATAGGTATCATTAATAATATAATAATTAAATTAAATAATAATTTAGAAACAATAGATTCCTTTATTTATGTTATTAAAAAAAAGAAAATAATAGATAAACAAAAAATGCCATTTTCTAATTTTCATATAAACAAATATTTAGATTAAGTAATAGTTATTGTATTCTTATTTATTTAGATTTTTAACATTACCAATATATTTAATATTTTGATTCTTAATAAAATTTTTATTAAACGTCCGGTAACAGTAGCAATGCTATTTACCGGATTGGCTTTACTTGGGATTTTTGCTTATTCAAATATAGGCGTTGATCTTCTGCCGAATATTTCCATACCTCACCTAATCATTCAAACAAACTATCCAAACACAAATCCTGAGGAAGTGGAAAAACAGATAACAGAACCGTTGGAAACTGCAATTAGTACTGTAACTGGCGTTACGAAAATTAAATCGGTCTCAAAAGAGGGGATTTCGATTATCTCAGTTCAATTTCATTGGGGAACAGATATGAAATTTGCATTGATTTCCCTTCGAGAGAAATTAGATAATGTAAGTATGCTTTTACCTATAGAATCAGAAAGACCCGTCATAATACGCTCTGATCCAAACGCATCTCCAATTATGAATTTATTATTCAGTTACAAAATTAAAGAATGGAATAATAACATTCACATAGAAAAACTAATTGATCTAAAGGAAGCAGCAAGAGTATTAATTAAAAAACGGTTAGAACAGATTGAAGGAGTTGGTCAAGCAGTTATAATGGGCGGTTTTGATAAAGAATTTGCTGTTAATTTAAAACCTTTAAAATTAGCTTCTCTTGATATATCAATTGAGGAAATAAATTCGGCACTAAAATCCGCAAACATAATCCGTCTAGGTGGAACAATAAGAGATGGACTACTACGATTTTCTCTTAGAACTTCGGGTGAATTTCAAAATATTGAAGATATAAATAACACCGTAATTAAAAAGTTTGATAATGGTATTTCCATATTAATTAAAGATGTCGCAGATGTATCTATTCAATATAAGGAGAGAGAAGGATTCACACGGTATAACGGAAAAGAAACCGTCGGTATTTTAATTTATAAAGAATCCGCTGCTAATTCAGTATCAGTCTCTAAAGAAATAATCAAGGAGATAAATTCATTTAAAAAGGAATTTAAGGATTATGATCTCGAAATTGTTTATGACGAATCAAATTTTATTGAAGATGCGATTTCAAATGTAAATCAGGAAATTATTTTTGGAGGAATACTCGCTGTATTAGTGCTATTGTTTTTTCTCTCGAACATTAAACATATAATTATTATTGGTATTACAATTCCCGCATCTCTTTCTATAACAATTTTACTTCTATATCTGTTTGGAATTAATTTTAATATAATTTCACTTGGTGGTATTGCAGTAGGCATTGGTATGCTCTTGGATAATGCAATTATAGTTATCGAAAATAATTCGAGATATAGGGATCTTAATTATAGCAATAAAGAGGCAGTAATAAAAGGGACCCAAGAGGTATTAATGCCAATTATTGCATCTACATTAACAACAGTGGCAGTATTTGTTCCTCTAATTTTTGTTAAAGGAATTGCAAGTGAATTATTCCGGGATCAATCCTTAGCTATTGCAATTTCTCTTATCTCTTCAATCTTTGTATCAATAATCTTAGTCCCTATGCTTGATTCGAGAGAGAATTTTCCAAATGTAAAGTTTGATAAATTGCTAATTGCCACAAACAAAATTATAGATAAAGCAAAAGAACAATATGAGAGACTATTACGGATTTCATTAAAAAACAAATTGACTGTTTTATTAATAACGTTTCTGCTTATTATTATATCGATTATAGCAGCGATTGAGATGAAAAAAGAATTTATTCCAATTGGGGAAGAAAATGAATTTATACTTGATATAGAATACCCTTACAATTATTCATTAAAAGGAAATTCTGAAGTTACATTACAGATTGAAAAGAAGCTAATGGCAATTCAAAACGTTCAAGATATAATTTCCAATATCGGACGAGTAAATGAATATGATTATTTATATAAAGAAGAAACCGGAACCAATAAATCTTCTTTAATAATAAGAATAAATTCACCACATCATTATGAAAAAGTTAGAGAAAATATCAGAAAAATAATCGACAACTATTATTCTATTAAATATTCATTTAAAGTAATGAAATCGGCTTATTCGTCTGTTATTAATCCTTCAGAAAATGATGTTGAGATTGTAATTAAAAATAGTAACCTAAAAGAAGGATTAATAACTTCACACAAAATATTAGAAAAACTGAAGAAGGCAAATATCGATGGGATAAGAGATATACATCCCGGATACGAAAATGATATTCCTGAATATAAATTAACAATAGATAAAGAAAAAAGTGCCTACTTAGGAATTAAACCCGAACAGATCGCAAATGAAATCGCACTTATATCTAAAGGTAGTATATCGACATACTTCACAGAATTTGATAAAAAAATTGGAATCAAGATCGCATTCCCAGAATCAGAAAAAAATAATCTTACAAAAATACTCTCACACAGTATTAAGCATAATAAGAATCGCATTCATCTTAAAGATTTGATTCACTATGAAATGGGATATAGCTTTCGTAATATAAGAAGAGAAGACCACACAAGGACATTAAATATATATGCGTCAGTAGAAGAGGGAAAGATTGACGATGTGCTTAGTAGCTTAACGAAAGTGATATCAGAAATAAAATTAAATCCGAAAGAAGCCATAGAGATAAGCGGAGTAAATGAAGAAATAGATAGATCATTTTCCGCTCTTTATTATGCATTAATAATTTCCGTGTTATTTATGTTTATGATTTTGGCATCTGAATTTGAATCGCTATTGCTTCCGTTAATAATCCTGTTTGCACTTCCCCTTGCCTTAATTGGAGCCATATTACTTTTATTTTTCGCAGGTGAAAGCCTGAATATAATTTCAATTATGGGGTTAATAATATTGGTGGGAATTGCTGATAATGATGCTGTAGTTAAAGTAGAATTTATTCATCGAAAAAGATTAGAGGGCAATTCAATTGAGGATTCTATTATTAGTGCGGGAAGCGATCGATTTAGACCCATTGTTATGAATTCATTAACAGTAATGTTCGGATTATTTCCAATGATGATTGGTATCGGTGCAGGCGTTCAGCTTCGTATTTCAATGTCATTGGCTATTATAGGAGGTTTATTTACTTCTACTATTTTAACACTTATAGTTATCCCTATCCTATACTACTATGCAGATAAATATTCACATAATCTATCACGTAAAAAATTATTGAGTATAAAATGAAAAGGAAAAGAAATATTATAATATTCATTACACTTATAGGAGTAATAATATTATTCTATTACGTTATTAATGTTTTTAGGGCTAATGATAAAGATCAGTTAGACCAAAATTATGAGAGTATGAAACAGGAAGAAGTAATTAACAATGTGGCGACCCGAGACGTAATTAAAGATGATCTTTTGATTTATACAAGTGGTAACGGAATAATTAGAGCTTCTGAAGAAGTGGATATCTCTTCAAATATTGATGGTACTGTTAATATGCTCAATATTCATGAAGGTAGCTATGTAAAAGAAGGGGAAAAAATTATTGGCATTGATGATAGAGAATTACTTATATCTCTTGAAGATGCTAAGGTAAAAGTAACGGAAGCCAGGGTGGAATACGAACTTCTCGGTAAGGGTTTTGAAGGTAATCCATCAATGAAAAAAGAAGCGGAATTAATTTCGGAAGATTTAAAAACTTTAGAAAGTAATTATTCAAAAGGACTCTTGTCCGAAAAGGTATATAATGAAAAGAAAGATGAATATGAAATGAGATTGATATTTACCGGAGCTAAAAGGGAAGAAGTAATTGCTAATAAGAGCGGATTAACTGCTGCTATTAATTTATATAAAAGAGCAAAACTGAAATATGAACATGCCAAAATTATTGCTCCGTTCAGCGGTGCAATTGGCGATTGCAATTTAGCTCTGGGTCAAAGAATTTCAGCAGGTCAAAAATTATGCAAACTATTCAATATCTCAAACCTTTTTGTTGAAGTCGGAGTTCTCGAAAAAGATATTGCAAAAATCAAAAAAGGAAATAGTGCAATTATTATATTCACTTCGGATAATAATATTTTGATGAAGGGAATGGTAAAATATATCAGTCCTTTTATTGATAATGAAACTAAAACTTGTAACGTAATAGTGGAGCTTTTTAAGCCGGCAAGTGTGATTAAACCAGGGATGTTTGTGAATGTAAAAATTGAGATAGAAAAATTAAAAAATCGAATACTAATACCTAAAGAAGCGTTGTTAGTTAGAGATAACAGGGAATTAGTATTTGTAGTAGAAGATGGTTTAGCAAAGTGGAGATATGTTGAAACTGGAAAACAGAATGAAAATTTTATTGAAATAATTAATGGAATAAACGAAGGAGAAAAAGTTATAATCAGCGATCATCAAACATTAACCCACGATTCAAAAGTAAAAATAACAGACTAAAATTGAAAAAAATATTCTATATATTTTTGTCAAGACAAGTAACTTCATTGATGTTTTTCTCATTAATATCAGTTCTTGGTGTAGTATCAATATTTAATATCCCAATTGAAATATCGCCGCAAATAGAATATCCCAAAATCAGTATAACAACCAATTGGATTAATGCATCACCGGAAATTATTGAGGCATATGTAACCTCTCCTATCGAATCTGCAATCTCCTCAATTGGAGGGGTAAAAAAGATATCTTCTGTTTCAAGTGAAGGTACTTCAATTGTAACCGTTGACTTTCTTGAGAAAACCGATATTAAATACACCCGCATTGAGGTAAGCGATAGATTAGCAGAATTAAAAAAAACATTTCCTGGCTCTGTATCGATTCCACGATTATCTCAATATGTACCAAAAGACTTTAAAGAACTGCAAGGATTTTTATCTTATTCGGTAATCTCTTCTAGAAATTCAAATGAAATAAGAAAATTTGCTGATGATAATATTTTACCGCAATTAAAAAGTATGGATGGTATTGCGGGAATTACTATTAAAGGAGGAACTGAACGATTAATCGAAATTATTATTAATAATGATCTCTTAACTTCATTAGGTATTTCGAATGATGAAATAAATAGTATAATTTCCGAATCTGAATTAATTAAATCTGCGGGCTTAATTAAAAATAAAAATAATCAAATAAGTATTTCTATTGAGAATAGAATATATAATCCAAATGATATATATAATATACCCATTAAGTTTTTAAGTAATGGTGCCGTTATTAGAATCAAGGATATTGCAGTTATTTTGGATGTTTTTGAGGAAGCAAATGAATTTTATCGAATTAATGGTAAAGAAGCTGTTAATATAATAATAGAAAAAGAGCCGGTTGCATCAGCAATTAAAACAGCAAAGAGTATCAATAATAAATTACAAGAATTAAGCAAATCATTCCCTTCTGATATTAAAATTCATAAAGAAAGCGATAAAAGCGAATTGGCAGCTAATGATTTAGAACAATTATTTAAAAGTGGGTTGTATTCATTATTGTTTATTATAATTATAATTTCATTGATTTTTGGAAATATTAAATATTCCTTAATTGGTATTATATCCCTTGTGTTCTCCATCTTTGCTTCTCTTACAATATTTTATTTTTTCAATTTATCAATTAATATAATTACCATAGCGGGTATTATTATTGGCTTCGGGTTTATTATCGATAATACAATGATAATAATTGATTATTTAGATAAACGATGTATCAATAAAAATAATCTTAATATAGCAATTAATCTAAAAAATCTTTTTATTCCTGTGGCTGTATCCACATTAACTATATTCTCTGTATTTATTCCGCTTATTTTTTTATCAGGTGAATTGCAACTTTATTTTAAGGAATTTGCAGCAGGTATTGCTGCCAATTTATTTTCATCATTAATAGTATCTTTTACAATTGTGCCGTCATTATTTAATAAAATCAATTTGAAAAGAAAAAAGGAAAAGGATAATGAATATTTATCTCGTTTAAAGAGATTTTATTCTTATGTTATAATTTATCTATTAAAAAGAAAAAGTATCGTATTTGTAGTACTAATATTATTGATCGGTTTGCCCGTATGGCTAATTCCGAATCATATTGAAAGCGATAGCAAGGTGATAGAATACTATAATGAATTTTTCGATTCCGAAATAGTATATAATGTTCGTCCATACGTTAATTTTATTTTTGGGGGATGCTCAAATCTATATTTTAATTACATATATAAAGGTGAAATTTGGAATCCTTATGAGAATACATTTTTATTTATAAGTTTGGAAATGCCTAACGGGACTAAAATTGACAGATTAAATGAAATAAGTATGAAGATGGAAAATGATTTATTAAAGTATAGAAAATATTTTAAAACAATTGTTGCTAATATAAATAGCGAGCAGATAGCTTCTTTAAGGATCAATTTTAGTGAGACACAGGCACAAACTAATGCTCCTTATGAATTGAAAACCTTCATTATGTTATATCTGACAAAGCTAGGGGGTATTAATTCTAATGTTTATGGATATGGACCGGGTTTTACAAATTCGACAGCTGGCGCATCAAGTCTTTTTAATGTAACTGTTAAAGGGTATAATTATAATGAAGTAAAAAAAATAGCCGAAAAATACAGAGATATAATTTCACAAAATATCCGTGTACATAATATAGATATTGATAAATCAACAATGTTCTGGAAACCGGAATCATTTGAAATAAATGCTCAGATTAATCGTTCTCTTCTCAGTAAATATAATATGACAGTGGAGGAGGTTTTTGAGAATATTAATTTAATAACGAAAGGAAAAAGCACAGTTAGTTATTTCAGAATCGCTAATGAAAAAATTAATTATCAAATAAAATTCGCAAATTATAACGACCTACAAATCGAAGAATTAAAGAAAAAAATAATAATAACTAAAACAGGTGAAAATCTCGAAATCGGGGAACTAATTGATTTTCAAAAAAGAAAAGTAATTTCTTTAATTTTACGAGAAGATCAACAATATATTAGAAATATCGGATTTGAATACTTGGGTTCATTTCAAGATGGTTATGAATTTATGAACCAAACAAACTCAAGAATTGTAATACCCGCAGGATATAATTTGCAATCGGCGGAATATAGCAAATCAAATGAAGAAGGTATTAATCTATTATTTATTTTTATTGGGGCAATATTAATTGTTTTTATGATAACTGCGAGCTTATTCGAGTCATTTAAAATTCCATTTATCATTCTTTCTTCCATTCCCTTTGCATTTACCGGAATGATTGTAATTTTTTATTTAGGAAATTTTGTAATTGAGCGTGGTGCTTATTTTGGAATGCTGTTACTGATTGGGTTAAGTGTAAGTAATTCTATAGTATTATTAAATAAAATATATCAATTAAATAGTCATAGTGATATTTCAGAAGTAATAGAAAAATCAATAGATAGAATTAGAGCATTAAGTGCTACTTCGGCAACAACATTATTTGCGGTTATACCATTTATTATTTCGGGGGATTCTTCATTCTGGTTCTCATTAAGCTTAAGTATCGCGGGTGGAATTATTACATCATATCTATATATTATTTTTATAATTCCTTTTCTTGCATCTTTGATTAATAAGAAAAAAGAAAAATTAATTCCGTAGAATGTGATTTAGTGCCGAGGAGATATCGGACGAGCCGATTATTTTTATTTTATTT
>CALDDL010000080.1 GCA_937936675.1 uncultured bacterium | reverse complement strand
GGTTGCCAGAAACATCTTTTGGGAGAAATTATCGCACCTTCTTTCTTTAATTGCTCCATTGTCTTATCAACAACCTTTCGATCAAGACCCGTTAATTCGGTAATCTTACCTGCATTTAATGGTTCTCCCTCTTTTTTCATTGCTTTTAATATTACTTCTTTTGCGTCCATCTTCTGCTCCGTATAAATTAATAATTTAAGCAAAAGATAAATATATGCCATAGAAGTGTCAATTTTATATTAAAGAAAGAACTCATTAATAAATAATAAGGAAGATTTAATTATATTGAAAAACTGGTTTGTCGGAAAATCCGTCAGACCACTGAACATATTTAATTAACAAAAAGAATACTGATAAAAATGAGCGATTTAGAAAAACTAGGTTTCGATAATTGGTTTCAAGAAAATATTGATTTAACGAAATTAAATGATCGTCAAATCGTTAGAGTAATTTCGGTAAATAAAAATAGTTTTATTGTTACTAATGGGATGAACGATATTTATGCTGAATTAACCGGTAAATTTTTATTTAATTCTGAATCTCCCGAAGACTTGCCAACCGTGGGCGATTGGGTTTATGCCCAATTATTCGATAATGATACTTTTGCCGTTATTCACGAAATTCTCCCCCGAAAATCCCTATTGAAAAGGAAATCTCCGGGTAATAAAATCGATTATCAATTGCTCGCAGCAAATATTGATAAGGCAATAATAGTTCAAGCACTCGATAACAATTATAATTTGAAAAGACTTGAACGCTATTTGGTGATGATTAATGAGAGTCATATTACGCCGATAATATTTTTAAGCAAAAGCGATCTTCTGAGCGAAGAGGAAATTAATAAAAAAGTAAGCGATATAAACAAAATAAATCCGGGTATTAAACTCGCTGCATTTAGTAATAACCACTTGACGGATATCGAAACTATTAAATCATATTTTCTTCCAAAGGAAACCTATTGTTTAATCGGTTCATCCGGTGTAGGAAAAACAACATTATTAAATAATCTAATTCATCAAGACCTATATAAAACTCAATCGATTAGAGAAAAGGATGGTAGAGGTAAGCACACGACCACACGCCGAGAATTAATTATTATTGATAATGGAGCAATAGTAATAGATAGTCCGGGTATGCGCGAACTTGGAATTATTTCAGCCGAATCGGGACTCGAGGATACTTTTAATGAAATTGCGGAACTTTCAAGTCAATGTAGATACGAAGATTGCACACATACAGTTGAAAAAGGATGTGCTATATTGAAATCTCTTGAATCGGGAGAAATTTCTCAAGAAAGATATGATAATTATATTAAGATGTACAAAGAATCCTTATATAACGAAATGTCCTACCTTGAAAAGAGAGCGAAAGATAAAAAGTTTGGTAAGATGATGCATAATTATTTGAAGAACGATTTTAAGAAATAACCCGCAATCAACAAAATTATTCGATTTAGTTTACTATCGATTTAGATTCTTCCATACCTCCCTACTTTTTCTAAAAATATTTATTTATTTTTAATTACTGATAATTAAATAGTTATTAATTAGTTCTTATTATTTTTACCTAATTTAAAAATAGACCAACTTACAATGGAACAAATCTATGCCTGAAATTAAAAGTCTTACTGATGGTTCAATTTCTATTATCGAGTTACTAAATGACATTAAAGAGGGGAATATTTGTATTGGTAAGCCTCATTTTCAAAGAGGCTTAGTCTGGAATACGGATTTAAAAACGAACTTGATAGAATCGTTAATGCTAGATATTCCAATTGGTACATTTATGTTATGGGAAAATAATTCAATCGAATATGGAACGCCACTACACGAAAGTGATAAATTCGAGTATCTCATTATTGATGGTCAATAAAGATTAAATACTTTATGGAAATTTTATAATGATATACAAAAAGATATTGAAACAGATAATGAATATGAAAATGAGTCCCATTGGTATATTAATAAAAGAACAATAGAAGAAGGGAAAGATTTCATTAAGCATATTAGAATTGCGGGTAATACAAAAGACAAGGATAAATTAATTCCTCTTAACTGTTTTTTTTCTAAAGGTAATAACAGTCAAAAAAAGTACGAAAAAGAAATAGCCGAATTGAAGGACCTATTTACTAAAAGAGGCAATGAGCTACCCGTATGTTCAATATCCGAAATCTTAAAAAAAGAGATTATAATAAAGATTATAAAAAGCGAAAATTTACCTAATATTATTGATACGTACGTGAAGATTAATAGTTCCGGTAAGCCTGTAAAAAATGAAGAAAAAGCGTACGCAAAATTTGTAAGACTTGAGGATTTTAGCAAGGAATTCAATCTTAAGGAATTATTCAAAAGTGTACATGGCGAAAAAGACAGCGATAATGAATTGGCAAGGAAACGAGAGAATAATTTCGGTTTTGATGTTTTCTTGAAAATACTTTTACAAAATTTTTATTACTATTTTGCATTTGATCCCCAAAAGGATAAAGGTTTTGATTTCGATAGAGTTGATGATCTCATTGAGAATTATGATAAGTTAGAGAATAAAGACGACTTTATAAAAATTTATAACCAATCGAAAAAAATTATTGAGTTTTTAGCGGGAGAAAAAAATGGAATAATTAGAGATCAATTGAAATTTGATGATC
>CALDDL010000079.1 GCA_937936675.1 uncultured bacterium | reverse complement strand
GCATTATACGATTCAATGTCGGTAAGAGAGAATCTTGAATTTCCTTTAAGACGGCTGATAGACTCAATGAAGAAAGAGGAACTGGATAATCTAATTCAAGAAGCATTGCATGAAGTCGGATTATTTATTAATATTTATTAATGCTGAAAAAACAAAATTTTTCCAAACTTCCCTTTAAAAACCACACATAATTTATTATATCTGACTTAATTGAATAAACAATTTTTTAATAGTAATAACATAAGTAATTAAATAAATGTTTGCAATAAAATCATGATTTTTTGGTATAAGAAAATTTGGGAGTGCTAAATTAAATTTATGATGAGTAATATTAGCGACTAAGTGATGTACATAGGCTCTGTAATTTCAAATTATTTTACAGCAATTTTTTAACTGCGGGGAGGAGGTAGGCTTTCTTGGGGTGGAAATCAAACCGGATTTTTTCGATCTCTTTCAAATATTCTTTCTCTTTATCTATCTCTTTAATCGAAAATATTTTCTTTATTATCTCCTGCAAATCACTATCGCCTAAAAAGAAATTTTTCATCTTCCTTTTTTCTAGTTCAATAAATTTTATTCGCTCGTCATAAGTACCCTTGATATAAATATGCGATACCTTAATTTCTCTATTTAAATTGCCGCGTCTATAAACTCTGCCGTTTCTCTGATCAATAACCGCAGGATTATAATGCCCGTCAAAATGAATCACGGTATCACTGAATTCATCGAAATCCAATCCTTCATTGCCCACCTGACTAACGAGAAATACAATTTTTGCATTACTCTCTTTATTCATTTGTTGGATAGCATTTAATAATGATTTCCTCTCTTTTACTTTAGTGGTCGTTCCATCCATTCTAATTACTTTTATTCCGGGCAATGATTTCTTTAATCGTTTTTCCAATATTTCAATCGTGGGAATAAACCGGCAAAACACCACAATTACGTTTTTGTCTTCCAAAATTGATTCATTTTCAATCAGTGAAATTAATGAATCAAATTTTTTCTCAAACACCAAATGCTTTCCGCCAAAAAGTTTTTTTATCGCAGAATATTTTCCCGATTGAATTGGTTTTCGCAGTGAATTAGCAAATGCCGGTTCGCTTGAAACTAATTGCGATAACTTAACGCTGAACATCTCCTTTTCATCTTCTTGCTTACTCGATATAATATCACGGAAAAGCAGATATTGAAGTTTTTCATCATCATTTAATAAGCATTCTTGCGGAGCAATATCTAAATGCTTTTTATTGTTCCTTACGATTACATCTCTCAGGAAATCATCGAGTCCGTTCTTTCTTCCGTGAGTCGAAATAATTTTTGGTCTTTTTAGCTCTTCTTCATTTTCTGAAATTAAATCCCCAACTTCATTATTAAATGAATTAACCAAACTTTTTATCTGCTCTTCATCTATTGATTCAGCACTCTTTAACTTTTCTATCTCATTATAAAGCGCTATTAATCCCGCTTCAATAATTTTTATTATAGAATACCTTTCATAATTTGGAGTTTCCAAAAGACTTATCAGATGCATAAACTCACTAAGATTATTTTGAAATGGAGTAGCAGTCAATAATAATAATTTGGCATTCATACTATCATTGAGCACGGCATAGATTTTCCTAATTGCCGATCCATCTAATTTTGTTTCAATGCTCTCGTCAGAATCCTTATATCCCGATTTTACAATATGCGCCTCATCTGCAATTATATAATCAAAATAATTTTTGGGGAATTCAATTTGTTTATCTTTTTTAAATGTTGCATTTGTTTTACTATTCTTTGTAGCCGGCAAATTGCCGAAAGAGGTTATCCATATTCCCTGCCGGGTATTATTAATATACTTCCACTGCCGTTTATTAGTAATTATATTTTCGCCTTGAGAGGTCTGCAAATAATTCTCGAGAATATATTTTTTCTTCGGAGTGAGATCCGATTGCTCAAGGAATCGTTTTAAATCGCACCATTGCGCAGGTTCATCCTCGTCTTTCCATTCCCATTTACTCCTAATCGCCGGAGCAGCGATAATTAGAACACGAAATCTATTTCTTCCGCTCTTAGCAGAATTTAATAATAGCTTACTTATAATCGATAATGCTTCGAACGTTTTGCCGCCGCCTACTTCATCGGCAAGCATTACGCCCCTTAGGTATTTATACTTATTCCATTCGTTTGATAATTGAGGCGAAGAATAATATTTTAATATCTGCCAGGCGGTTGCCACTGCAAGCTGCTGTACCTTAACTGTTGATAAATTCAGTTCCTGCTTGCCATTAATTTTCCCCGTAATAAGATCGCTGATGCGTACCATACTAGTACTTTTTCCATTGATTGTAAAACTTTTCGATAGAGGATTCATCAATTTTCGAATTATCCCGCTGAGGTTTATTAATTCTGCTTTTACATAGCTCTGTTATTTGATGTAGCTTTTTCTTATCAAAACATTTTAATAGTTGTAAAAGAAAATAAATCCCTTCGCCGCCCTTAATAGTTTCTATTAACCTGCTCAATTCCGAGTAATGATATTCATTAAAATATTTTCTTCTTTCCAAGTGAGCTATTTTACTTTTAACATTATAAAAATACTGCTCCAAATAAGGGGGCTCTACTATTACCGATTCTAGTACCTTGGTTTTAATTCCCTCTCTCTCTATTGCCTCGGTGAGCACTTCTCTATTTACGCTATCGATAGGATATATTTCGTTAAATAAACTTTCGCCTATCTCCTTACCTCTTTTCTCAAATTCCGTTTCATCAAAAACAGTAACGAGATATTCTGTTTCTTCTATTTCAACTCTAACAGATTGACTGCTCGAATTAAATTGATAAGAATAAATATCATTATAATTATTATGACCTCTAATAGTAACTGATTCACCGTTTACGATTATTCTCTCCGCTTGCTCTTTATAAGGCAGATAGAATAAAAGATTAATTAACTTATCGTTTAATTTTTCCGCCCATATATAAGGAATCAAAGGGAAGCTCTCTTCTCTCTCATCCGCTAAATTTGGGTCTTCCTCCCATTCGCTTAAAGGAACGGATTTCTCCCAACCGCTATTAAACCAATCCGCAATTATATTTTTATTTTTATCGGAAATTATTATTCCCGTTTCATAATTTGCTTTTTCATCTAACGACATAAAAAAACCCTGCCTGCTAAAATTTGCCGAGCCGATAAATACTATTTCTTTATTGCCGTATTCAACTGAAATGATTTTTGCGTGGAAGCCTTTTCTAAGACTTCTTCGTTTTGGTTCATAGATTTTTAAGTCCGGAAATAATTTACATTCTTCCGGTATTGGATAATTATTTCTAAGATAGAGATGCACTTCCTTTGGATTAATAAAATCAATAAACTGCGCTACATCACCTCTAAAATCTTTCGATAAATAAGGAGAAGCGATTTTTATTATCGGTTGCTCTTCGTGCGATAAATATTTTTTAAGAATTGAATAGATGGACGTATCTTCTGAATTATGAATAAAATTTAATTCACTCTCATTTGACTTTCGTTCCTCTAAGTAACGCAATTTTGTGATGGCTGCCGGAAGAACATTCGAACTTGTTAAAGTACATTCAGATAATGACTCAATAAAATCAATCACATCGTTATAGATACCGGAATTAAAATCTAATTCAGTTTCGAGACAAATTTCTTTTTCCCGCGTGAAACTATTTTTTGCAAGATTCGAACTGCCGATTAAGAGCTTGGCATTTTCCTCCCCTTTAAGAAGAGCAAGCTTAGCGTGAAAACAATTTTCTTGATGAACATTCTCGAGAATTACCGGGATGCAAACGATACGGTTCCCCCAATTATTTTTTAATGAAACTCCCTGCCTGTAATCGTATAGTATGATAACATTTGCGTAAGTATTCTCCGCAATTTTTTCGATTACTGCCTTATCTAAAGTAAATGTTAGATATACTGCGAGAGTATGAGAGAACGCATTGAGCACTTGGAAAAAATCTTTTCTACTTTTCATTGCAGAGATTCGTTTAATAAAGAAATTAATGCTGTATGTTTGAAATCGTACATATAATCATATCGGGTTCTATTTAGTAAAGCATTCCATCCCTCTTCGTCAAAAGTTTTATCTTCAATCGGGATGTAGTGATCGCCCGATTTTTCAAACCAACATTTCGGTTCCGGGCGTAAACTTAATTCGTTTTTATATTTATTAGGAATTTTTTGATATAGCTCATCTGCTTTCTTCCAAGCCGATTTAGAATCCTCCTTATTCAAATCTTTATCTACTGCAACAATAAATGCCGCAAACCAATCATTTAATGATTTGAAAGGATACTTTTTTTTCGAGAAAAGAGTTCTGCTTTGGATGCGCATTGCGAGATTGGTAGAATTTTCAAATAGCAGATAAATATCATTGTAGTAATCAGGATTTGTATTATAAATAGATTGATGGAGATATTTTAGAAATATGTTTTTATATTTATCTGATAGAAGATGATTACCGCAGAATAAGCTATGCTTTTTTCTCGAAAATTTCTTGAGAATGTCTTCTAAATATTTTTCATTTCTATTATCCAATAAACCATCTTTACTCAAAAATTCTTTTAGAATATTTTGTTCATCGGGATTATCTATCAGATATTTTTGAATAAACTCATCTGTATTAATAACCTTATTGAAAGAAGCTCCATAAATTTTGAAACAATTCTGGATTATCCATCTTCCGTCATCACCCTTGAAGGGATTAATTTTAATTCGAGAATTGCCTATAACATTTTTGCCTTTGAGAGTATCTGATTTTTCCTTCCAGCTAAAGACCAAAAGTTTTTCTAAACGCAGTTGAACTTCTTTTTTTTGAGATGATTTTATATTTTGATTGAGGCAAAACCAATCGGCAAAATGAGTAAAGAAAAAGTAGATCGGTTTTCTCACCGTACCGGCGAAAGGCAAGTACTTAGAGGCGAGTTTTTCGGTGAAATAATCAAAACCGAAAGGGTCTCTCTGCCCCGTCTCAAACTCCACTGCCCTAATCGAGAAAATATTATAATCACTTGGCATAGTCATTAATAGAAATGTGTGAATAAAGTAAAATAGGATTATAGATTAATTTATTTCCTAAATTGTAATGTTTAATTTTCTCTAAAATTATTTTATATATTTAAATAAATTTATTTAAATAGTAATTATCTTACTAATTCCCTAAAAAATATGTAACGAATAATTAAATTATTTAAGTAATAACATCTTTTTTACTGCTCTATAATTGCTCGCTTCTATTGTATAAAAATAGATTCTGCTTGATAGATTAGATCCATTAAATTGCATTGAATGCCATCCTGGGAGCTGAAAGTTATTTATTGATGTAAATATTTCTTTCCCTAATAAATCATTGCAAATTCCCGCTCAAAATTGACCCAACCTAAAATAAGTTAATTATCATTAAAGTTCTTCATTCTAAAAGATTTCCCTTGTATAAAAAAGGTATGACCATGATGCGAGTGACGATTAAGTATTGCAGATGTTACTGCACGATCGGTAATAATATGCCCCATTTCTCAAATGTCTTATACGAGGTTATTATTGTTGAGCCTTTTTCATTCCGCTTTGCTATCAACCTAAAGAACAAAGTCTCTGTTTTTATTCAAAGCTCCGCCCCATAACTCACATTACTGAGTTAGCTAAAATGAATTTTTTGAAGTGATTGTTACCCACGAATGAAAACTAAAAATAAAAAATGTGTTAGTCAAGTTTTTAACTAACACAATTTTAGAAGTATAAGAATAGGATATTATAAACAGTTTTACCCGCTATTCCTCCGGTATGGTCATTCCGTCATCACCCTGTTCACGGTTTTTATAATTATTTATGTTAA
>CALDDL010000078.1 GCA_937936675.1 uncultured bacterium | reverse complement strand
ATTTGTAGAAGATGTAGGATCAATACCATCGGTATTAGGAGCATCTTGCGGACTGATCATCGTGATTCCGTCAATCCAAGCGAAATCGCAAAATTGCAGTTCCATATTCCAATTTGGAGAATTAAAAATCTTTATTCCTTCAATTCGGATATAGGAAGATTCATCAAAAAATAAAAGCCGATTGGGACGAACTAATTCCCCGGTTTTACCTTTCCAGAATACTTCGCCGTTTCCATCGATTGTTCCCTCCCCTTTAATACCAAAATTTTTAGCTTTCATTGCATAGATAGTATATTTAGGGTTATAATCATCCATCACCGGCGAGCCGAAGAGAGTAGCTCCGGCGGAGAGTTCGAGATAGACGTTATCTTTTAATTGAAGTGCAGCGATCATATAAGTACCGGCAGGAAAATAAACAGTACCGCCACCGGCGCCTGTGCATTCATCGATTACGGCTTGAATCTCTTTCGTTACATTTGTTTTACCGTCATTTGCAATTTTATAATCGCCGATGTTATAGATCGATTTCTCCGAACCTGCAAAAATAAGCGACACAGAGAATATCAGAATAAAAAAAGCTGATGAATATTTTTTCATTTTATTTCCTTAAAAGATTATTTCAATAAGAGCATTTTCTTTGTTTGAATTAGCCCGCGAGTAACTAATTGATAAAAATAGATACCTGCCGAGAGATGAGAGGCGTCAAAATCCGCTTGATATAATCCCGCCGACTTAAATTCCGAAACGATAGTGGCGATATCTCTCCCGAGAAGATCAAAAACTTTTAGAGTAACCGGACCGGCTTCGGATATCCGGTATGATATTTTAGTTGACGGGTTAAATGGATTAGGATAATTTTGGAATAACTTAAATGAAGAGACTATTTCCGAACTCTCGTCGGAAACAGAAGTTGGCAATTGTCCCGGTTCCCATTTAAACTTAAAATCATTATTAATCCATTTGACGTTATTGGTATCTTCGCATGCATCAGTGCCGCATACGGTGGTATTACTGATAGAATATTTAAGTGCCACTGCTGTGGATGAATTTTCTTTACCAAACCACACATAAGGATAATGGAACTTATTATTTTCAATTGTGATTGCATAAGGGCACCCCTCCCCTGCATCACCGCTATATCGGAAAAAACCGGGTTGCGAAGAATAAATTTGTTCGGAAGGACTCACATAATAGAATTCATTATCATGGATATAAATATTATTGGCTCCCGAACGTCTTACTTTGAGTGGTGAACCGCTTGCATTAATAATAATATTATTGCATATCTCGGAATTATCTAATCTAGTCATATAGAAAGCATGCAGCTCACTTAAATTATTAAAAGAATTATGAAGATTCTTTAGATAATTTCCTTTAATCAAAATGTTAGATGAATTTTTAGGATATATTGCCCCTGCGGCATAAAGCAAAGAGCCATCGGACATTTTTGTTTTTTCGTCCGGGAAATATAGAGTCCCGATCTCTTCAATTCTGTTATTAAGTATCGATACATTTTTAGCATCATAAGTCATCACAGCACAGATTTGCCATCTTAAGAAATGGATATTTTCGATCTTAACCGAAGCAGAAGTTTTATTAATTACGATTGCAGTTTGCGGACCACCTTCGTGAGTATATTTCCCCGAGTACCAAATAGCTTTTTCATCCGATCCGTAAGTCGATAAAATCAGATGACGATTAGTATCCCAGACAAAAGCGAATTGGTTTCTATCTTTATCGTAACTAGTCATTGCGGAATTGGAGTGAGAAGTGAATTGATCAAATACTTCTCCCCCCTTAAATAGAATTTTTATAGTATCGACAACGGCATTACGTGCAATGCGTTCGGCATAATAGATCGTTTTAACGGGATTATTAATATCGGTGCCCCCATTATTTTCATCAGTTCCGGTAGCTTGAGATACATAAATAGTTCTTACTACTTTTCCCTGGGAATAAGTTAATCCCGAAGAAATAAGTAATAAAGCAATAATTAAAAAGGAGCAGTTATATTTTTTCATAATAATCAGAAATAGCCGAATTAGATATTAAATTTATATCCGAATGAAATTAGAAACATATTAACGGGACGTTTATCGCCCGCAATATTTGTAGTAATATCAAATATACCGTTAAAGAATTTAGGATTTAGAGTTCTCTTGCCGGTGAATGAAGGGACACCGAGATTAAGATAATTGAAGCTAAGATTATAATTTTCGAAGAACTCGAATTCAAGTGATGCCGAAAGTCCATAACTTACGGCGACATCGAACTTAGTATCTTCTATATTTTCGGTAGTTTTTGATCTCGTGAAAAAGGCATCCACTTTCCTGTAAGGTTGCTGCGAGATATCGATACCGCCTTGAATAGTAGCATAGACATTAATATCATCGAATAGGTTATAGCCATAACTAAACCCGGTCATAAAGGGAACATGCACCCAATTGCCGATATCGAAACTAAAGACCGCAGTATCGCGGGTAGTATTCTTTAATGTATTTTGATAAAAATTCTGAAGGTCATCGGAATTAGTAGGATTAATAATTAATCTTCCGCTGAAGAGCCAACCGAGTCCTTTAATTTTAGTGATTGGACTAGTAAGTTCGATACTAAAAACGGGACCTGAAGTGGCGAGACCCACATCATTACCGAAATCGAATCCGCTTCTTCTGGAAATGGAAGCATTTTCGCCGATGGAATTGGAATAGACGCCGGTAGGGATAGAGATTCCGCCTTTAATTACTAAAGATGCCTTCTCGTTCTGTGCATTTAAGAGCGATAGACTTCCGAAGTTTATTATTAATAAAATCAATAAGAGATATTTTATCTGTTTCATAATCATTTCCGATATATTCATTTTGGAAATAGAGAGATGGCAATAATTTATTGCCATCTCAATAATATTCATTAAATAAAAGCCAAAATTATTTTAGAAGAATCATTTTGTTTGAAATTGTTATCTTATCAGTTTTAAGTTGATAAATATAGATACCGCTTGCAAGAGATTTACTGCCGGATGCTGCATTCCAAGTAACTGTATATTTTCCTGCACTATGATCTTTATTATCGATTAATCTTGCTACTTCCTGACCTAACATATTAAATATTGAAAGAGTAACTTTCGAATCGGAAGATAAGGAATATTGAATATTAGTTGTAGGATTAAATGGATTAGGATAATTTTGAGATAGAGAGAAATCCGTAGGAATTTCATTAGTAAATTCTTCTTTAATGGAAGTAGGGATATATTCTAAGCCCCAAGGATTAAGATCGCCTGCCGGTTTTCCATTTGCAATAGTATAAGCAACTGAATTTGTATTATAGGTAAAATTATATTCATTTGCAGCGGGACCGAATGAGGTTGGGTCTTCTTCCAAAGATTTTTTACCGTTTTTATCGGCAGTAATTACAGGATTATCCACGTCCGAATTACCGGTAGCTCTTTTATGCATCGAGAATGCTGCTAATGTTTCAGGATTAGGCGCATCGGTAAAATTAACATATTCTTCTACGTTATTAGATGCTTTCATTCTTGGATATAGGGAGAACATAAGGTCTGCATGTTGATTCAGGAATACGGGAGTATAAGATGAATCTGTGGAACTAAACCAAGTTTTAAGAGCGGGAGACCAGCCATAAACGTTATTCTTAATCATCCAATCACGTTCCCCTTCTAAAGCAGGATCGTTTGTTCTAAGTGAATCGATCGGTATAAGAGGCATTTTAATAGTGTCTTCAGGATTTGATTTATATCTTCTGCTATCTTCAAAACCGCAATCGATAAAAAGGTTATTTGTAATTTGAGCATCAACTGCCCTTGGAATCTGAATTATACCGTTTGTTTTAAGAATTGAACCGGTTGCAGTTCCGTTATAACCGCCATTATTGCCATTACCTGCCCAGAAAGTAACGTGGTCAAAAATCAATACATTAATTAGACTTGCTGTACTTCTAAGAAGATTCTGAGAAGTTACATAGCAAGTAGAATTTCTGAAAGAGATAGTATCTTGATTAAGACCGCGAGTATCTACAAATCGTCCATTACCTGTACTAACAGGATTAACGCTATTACGGAGAACAGAATTAAGAACAAAAACGGATTGACCCGCAGCATTCATTCTGATAAAAGATTGGAGATCATAATCTAAATAGCATCCTGAGATATGAAGTTTCATTCCTGCTTTATTCAGACGGAACATATTACCTTCGGCAACAACGTTACCTAGATTATCGACTCCTGATATAGCGAGATTTTCAAAATAAGCATCACCGCTCCCGAGATAAAATCTTCTTGAAGCACCGGTTTGATCGGCAACAGGAATAATTAATGGAAGTGCGCCCGGACCTTCATTAGCCACTATTCTAAGAGTAGCACCATAATTATTTTTAATGCTGCCGTTATAAAGATACATACCGCCTCTTTGAAGACGATAGACACGATTCATAGAGATAGGAGCACCATTTAATGTATCGCCTTCGATTGCAAGATTTAGTGTTTCATATCCCGGTTCGATATCCAGATAGTCCCACGATTGGGAATAGACTTTATTATTCGACAGCAATAAAACCAGTAATACCGGAACTAATAAAAAGTAAAAATTATTTTTCATAATACTAATTCTCCTAATAAAATTAAGGATTTGTAAATTGATTATAGTTTGACAATAATACCGATATCTGCCGTCATTCCATAATAACGCGTGTTATCGATAAAAGTTTCATTTTGTTTATACGATTGATCGGCATCATTAGTAATATTATTCATATTAAAGAATAATCCGAAATTATCGGTAAACTGATATTTAAGCGATAAATCTAAACGAGTAATTGGTGAAGTATAACTATCGAGTTCTTCTCTTTCAGCGATACCTGTAAGAGATTTCCCTTGATATGTAAGAGAGATACGACCTGAGAACTTATCGATATCATATCCGATGGAGAAATTCGCGATATCATCGGCTTGATTTGGCATTTTACCCGAGCGAGAAGTATCTATTACGGTTGTTTTCAGGAATGGATAAGTAGGGATTTTAGTTGTTTTTACAAACGAAATAGGATATGAAGTCTTAGACCAAACATGTGCATAGTTTACGTTAATTACGAGTGAATTAAAAGGTTCGGGAAGCCATAAGAGATTACTCTGCCATTCAAATTCGAGTCCGTAAACTTCTGTTTTGCGAGGATTATTTTCGGGTGAATTTAGTATAAGTCCTTTCCAATTAGCCGGAAAACCTTCTTTAGTGGCGTCTAATATTTTATGACCGTTACGCATATAGATCAGGTCTTTAATATCTTTATAGAATCCACCGCCCGAGAGGAGACCAATTTTATTACTGTAAAGCGATAAATAGGCATCAAAATTATGAGAGATCTGCGGTTTAAGGTCGGGTCTTCCGATATCAACCGTATTGCTCGTACCGTCAATTTTTACGTTAGGAAGCATCCATTCAAGTCGTGGTCTTGAGATCGATTGAGTATAAGCTAAACGGATATCCGCCCAAGGCAATGGATTAATTTTCACTTGAAACATCGGATACCAATTTAGATAAGAAGCAACTCCGAGAGTATCATGAACAGGATTATCCTGATAATCTAGTTCCACCACGTCATTAGGCACCACGCCCTTCCTTCCGGTAAGATAAGCATAAGTACGTTCCATTCTTATACCCGGTAGGATTGTAATAAAATTACCGTAATTAAGTTCAGTCATTGCATAAGCAGCACCGATATTTTCTTCTACTTCATAATTATTCAGAGAAGCATTCCTCTGAAAAGTCATCGAAGAATCGGCAATATATTTATTCATCAAATAGTCGAGATTATATTCGTTGAGACCTTGAGCGAAAAGATATTCACCTTTCATAAAATTACCTGCATCGAAAAACGGATCGATATAATTAAGAATGGAAGCTCTTCCGCCCGTGCCGGGTACTAATTGGAATACAAATCCTTCTTTACCGTAATCGGGATGATAGATAGCCGTTTTAGTGCTGTAATAAGTGTACATACTTCTAAATGAAGAATTATTTACTCTATCGCGGGTATTATGGTTGAACTTTGCACCAAACTTCAAGTAACCCACAAAATTGAGTATAGAATAAGGGAGCTTAAAATCGATCTTATATGCCGCACTATTTTCGGAGGAACTTCTTCCTGTTCTATCGATTTTATTAAAATAAGCGGATGTAAGGTCTTTAGTAGATGCGTCAAAAACATCGTTTGGAGTTGGATTATTTGGCAATGTTTTCAGATCAAAAGCACCTGCTTGGCTAAATGAATATGAATTGGCAAATGGAGTAAGTGATTCTGAAGAAGAGAATGATACCGACCAATTAATATCGATAAAATCGAAATTATGCAAACCCTCCAAAGCAGATGAAAGGATTTCAACACTCGATTGAGAATTATCTAAAGTTCTCCCGATCGAAGCATCGTTAAGGTTATAACTTATTCTTTGAGTAGAAATCTTATCCTGTCTTCTGCTGATAAATGTATTAAGAGAGAGACTACCTTTAGGTATCAGATAATCGATAAGTGCGCTAAATCCATATCTTCTTCTATCATTATTTTGATATTGGAGACCGAGACTTGTTGGAGTCATCGGAGCAAATTCTTCTCCTTCTCTTCTTTCTCTAAGCAGAGACCATGAAGCGGTGTAACGGTCATTGCCTCTTTGAGTTCTTTCCAAGTTCGAGGTAACGATAATTCCTAATTTTTCATCAAAGAAGCGATCGCTTAGAATAAAACTTGTTTTAAAATTACCATAATCGCTTCTAAGTGCATTATACCCGCCTTGAACTCGGGCATTGGAATAAAATCCCCCTTTTCTTGCCGTTGCAAGACGGAAATCGACAATACCTCCGAAAGCATCGGCATCTTTATCCGCCGTGAGAGCTTTTGTAACTTCGATACCGGCGAGGATTTCCGAAGAGATCATGCTAAGATCCACACTTCTATCGCTTACATCGGTAGAAGGCACTTTAACGCCTCCGATAGCGATGGAATTATACGCGGGAGAGAGACCGCGAATAACCACTTTATTACCTTCGCCGCCGCTGCGGATAAGGGAAATTCCGGGAAGTCTGCCGACCGATTCCGCCGCATTAGCGTCCGGTAATTCGAGAATTTTTTCGGAGGAAACTACGTTTTTAATCGTATTGGATGTGAGCTGCTGATTAATAGCCGCGGCTTGACCGACTGCCTGTCCCGTAACAATAACTTCCTGCCCTTGAACTACTGCGGTGGACATTCTGAAATCTAAATTCATGGTTTTATTATCAAGGACTGTTACATCGATTTGGATTGTTTTGTAGCCTACATATTGGACTTTGAGAGTGTAAGTGCCTGCGGGGATATTGACGATTTTATATTCCCCTTTGAAACCGGTGGCACTTCCATATCCGGTACCCATAATAAAAACGGATGCGCCGTAAAGGGGTTCGCCGCTTGTCGAATCTGTAATAGTACCTTTAATTATTCCGGATGCAAATAGCGAATTATTAAAAGCAAATAGTAATAAAACGCTGACATAAATTAAATGCTTCAATTTCATTATAATACCTTGTTTAAAAAGTATGCACGATTCTAAGATGTATTACAAGCCTAAGGGAAATTACCCTTAAGGAGGGAGAAATCTTATTTTAAGAGTATGCGGGGAGATTATGAATCAGTGTCTGCAAAAGGACATTTTGTTAATAGATATTGTAAATAGGTTTGTAATTAATAAAGTAATCTCGGGAATGTGAGTTTTAGAGTTCTAATACTACGCCCAGATCTACTATTCGACCGAAATATTGAAGTGTATTAGGGAAATCTTCGCTCTGCTGATATGCTTTATCGGGAGTATTAAGAAGATTATTAATATTGAAATAGATGCCTAAATATTCGAGCAATTGATATTTAAGCGAAAGATCGATTCGAGTGCTCGGAGATGTAAAAATATCCAATTCTTCCCTGCTTCCGATCCTATAAAGAGAAAGTCCTTGATAGATTAAAGAAATTCTCCCCGAGAATTTGGAATAATCATATCCTAAAGAAATATTAAGAATATTATCGGCTTGATTGGGCATCTTTCCCGATCGAACGGTATCAATCACCACAGAGCTTAAATAAGGGAATTTTGGTAAAGTAGTGTTCTTAATATATGAAATCGGGTAATGCGATTCAGACCAGATTTTGGAATAGTTTATATTAATAACTATCCCATTAAATGGTTTTGAGAGCCACCATAGATTGCTCTGCCATTCGAATTCAATTCCGGATAGTTTTGTGATGTAAGGATTATTTTCCGGCGAATTGAGTGTAAGTCCTCTCCAATTATCGGGGAATCCTTCTTTAGCGGGACTTAAGATTTTATGTCCCGTTCGATAATAGATCAGATTTTTAATATTCTTATAGAATCCTCCGATCGTAAAAAGTCCGATCTCGTTGGAATAAAAAGAGAGAAAAGCATCAAAATTATCTGATAGCTGCGGATTAAGATCGGGATTACCCGTTTCCACCGAGAACGAAGAACCGTTAATTGCGGTATTTGGAAGGAGCCAATCCATTCTCGGTCTTGAAATCGATCTGCTGTAAACCAGACGAAGATCGAACCAATCTAAAGGCAGGAAGCGAAAATGAATTACGGGAAACCAATTAAAATAATTCCTATCTGCGTATGATAAACTTACCGGATTTTGGTCATAATCGTATTCTGTAATTTCATTCGGGACAATACCTTTTCTACCCGAAAGACGATCGTTTGTATTTTCGTAACGAACACCAGATAGTATCTCGATTAAATTATCATAATTTAATTCAGTCATAAGATACCCTGCATAAATTTTTTCATTAACGTCATAATCGGAGAGATCGGCAGTTCTTTGGGAAACCATCGCAGAATCGATAAGAAAATTATTCATCAGGTAGTTAAGTTCATATTCGGAGATCCCAATCGGGAAAAGATATTCACCGTTAAGGAATTTACCGGCATTAAAAGAGAGATCGAGATAATTGAGGATCGAAGGCGCACCGTTGGATTGAACGAAATCGAACTTAAATCCCGGTTTTCCATATCCGCTATGGTACTTGACGTAATTTTTATTCGTATAGTTATACATACTTCTATATAAGGATGAATTATCCCTCTCTTTTTGATTGATATTGGTCTTAGCGCCGAACTTAATTTTGCCCGAAAGATTTTTGGAATAAGAAAAAGGGACTTCAAAATTGAGTTGAAAGGAATTGATATGGTCTTTCGTAATCGAGGAAGTTCGGTAAAATGAATTAGCATAAAATCCGGATAAATCGCGTGCCGGAGCATTAATAATATCATCGGCAGTAGGAAACTGAGGCAGGTTTTCCGAATAGTAAGCATCGGGCTGAATAAAACCGTATGAATTAGAAAATGGGAGTGCCGAGCGAGAGTTAGAGAGAGAACCTCCCCAATCGAAATTAATTAAATCGAATAGGAGATGCTTACCTCCAATCGAAAATGAGCCGATCGAGATTTCGGATTCGGAACTTATAAGATGCCTGCCGATTGTAACATCCTTCAAATAATAATTTACATTTTGGACTGAACTTTTATCGCTTCGGGAACTAAAAAAAGAGGTAAGATATAAAGAGCCATTCGGGATATTTAGATCGATTAGAGCATTAAAGCCATATTTTTTTCGATCGGTGAGAGTGTAAGCGAGATCAACTTGAGCGGCTCGCATCGGAGCAAATTTTTCATTGATTCTTTTCTCGCGAGGGATCTCCCATAACGCTCTGAAACTGTCATATCCCCTTTGATTGCGTTCTATATGTCCGGCAACAATAAGACCGAGTTTATTATTTAAGAATCGATCGCTAAAAGTGTAAGTAGCTTCATAATTACCGAAATCATCTCGGAGGTTATTATATCCGCCTTGCAATCTTAGTTGCGATTTGAAACCGGTATGAGGAGCTTTAGAAAGTTGAAAATCGATATTTCCGCCTAGTGCATCGGCATCGATATCTGGAGTAAGCGATTTAATTATTTCGATACCTGCGAGTATCTCCGAAGGGATAATACTTAGATCGACACTTCGATCGGAAGCATCGGTAGATGGAATTTTTATTCCTGCGATAGAGATTGAATTATAAGTGGGTCCGAGTCCTCGGATAACCACTTTACTCCCTTCGCCGCCGCTTCGGATAAGAGAAATTCCGGGAAGGCGACCGACAGCTTCGGCGGCATTAGCATCGGGCAGTTCTAAAATCTTTTCGGAGGAGACAACATTTTTAATTGTATTTGCTTTTAGCTGGCGATTAATGGCAGAAACTTGTCCGAATGCCTGATCGCTTACAATAATTGTTTCGGTGAGTACCGAAGCCGGAGAAAGTTCAATAAATAGTTCTTGAATTCTTTCATCGGTAAAATCGATTTGGAGCTCGCGTGTGATATAACCGATAAACGATACTTTGAGAGTATATCTTCCTTTCGGGATTTGAGCAATTCTGAATTTTCCGAAGCGATCAGATGCCGAGCCGATTCCCGAATCGATGAAATAAACGCTCGCTCCAATTAACGGCTCCCCCGTGTATATATCGGATATAATTCCCGTAATCGTTCCCGTTATCGGTTTATCTGCTTCCGGATTGCTTGATGATCTATTGATTATTATATAATCGTTTATCCGGTAGAAAGAGAATTTATATTTTTTAGTTATCGTTTCTAATATTTCGATAAATGATCTATCTTTTTCGGTCAGGGATATTTTTTCATTATCGGGAATGATGGAATTATCGTAGCTGAAAATAAAACCCGTTTTGGATTCAAGTTCCTTGAATAGATTCTGAAGCGAGGAATTTTGAATATCTATATCAATTTTTTGATCAAGAAGATTTTGGGAAAATAGATTTCCGAATGCGATAAAGAGAAATATTAGAAATAGTCTCATTAGATAACATCAATAAAAAATAAATGTACCGGGGAGATTGTTTTTAGTAATTGTTTTATAGTTCAATCCGGTAGTTTTTTTAATTACTTCGGCAACGAGCCAGATAGAATCGCCATTAAATTTGGTTGTAATATTTTTATTTTTGAAATTGCCTTCTCTTCGGAATTCCACTCCGTAAATTCTTTCTAATTTTTTGAATACATCTATTAATGGAGTGTTTTCAAAAACAATAATATTATCTTTCCAGCCGATAGCTTTTTCGTGATTGAACGAATTTATTTCTGATCGTTTATTGTTATAGTTATAGACCCATTGCTGATTAGGGGATAAAATAGTAGAAGAGCGGGCGTATTTAGTATCATTGCTGTTTTCATTTTCGGGTGTGATTTTCACTTTACCTTCAAGAAGTGAAACGGAGATAATTTCTTCATCATGGAATGCGGAGACATTAAATTTGGTGCCGAGTACGGTAGTGGAGAATCCGGCTGAATGGACATTGAACTTCCTGTCGTTATTATTGCGGACTTCAAAATATGCCTCACCTGTGAGATAAATATCTCTTGAATTTCCGGAGAATGAATCGGGATATCTCAATTTGCTTTCGGAATTAAGAATAACTTTGGAATTATCGGGGAGTAATATTTCTGCTTTTTCCCCCGCAAGAGTGATTTTCTCATTCCAAATGATACTATCCGAAGAATTACCGACCGGTGAATTGAAATAATTATATCCCGCGTAACCGGCAATAAGTGCAATTAAAACGATCGTTAATGCAAATGAGTATCTTCTGAAATAGAATGAAAGCGATTCTAGTAAACTTGGTCTATATTCGGGGATATAGGAAGAATTGATAGATTTCTCGGCTGCGGATTGCGGAGCTGATTCGTTACTGATTTCCTGTTGTGCTTCAATTTTATTTTTAAAATTCGCCCATTCGGAATCGGTATTCCAATTTAGATTATCGGGAGTAAGAAGCCATATTTTTTTTAGTTCTTCAAACTGTGATCTATTTTTGGGATCTTTCTCCAGCCATAATTGCACATTTCTCATCTCCTCATAAGAGGATTGATTAGCCAAATATCGAAGGAGGCGATCCATTTCGTCATTCTTAATCATCTACAAAAGTCCTTTATACCTTTTTTTCTTTTTTCTAAATATTAATACACTTAATTAGAGAGCTACCATTAAGCAATAACTAATTAAAGTTTTTGAGTGCTTTCCGGAGTTTCTGAAAAGCGAGTCTCATTTGTGATTCGACTGTTTTGATTGAGAGATTTTGCAAAGCAGCCGCTTCTTTATAAGAAAAACCTTGGTCTTTAACGAGCACTAAAATCTCTCTGCATTTTTCAGGGAGATCGCTTACTGCTTTTTGGTATGCCTCTCTCAATTCTTTTTGAATATATAATTCGAGCGGATTAGGCTCATTTTTAGTTTTCAAATCATCGGGTTCGATATCGCTCTTTTTTGAATTACCGGCATATTTAAGCCAATTAATCATCTGATTTTTTACGGCTTTATAAAGATACGATTTGATGGAACCTTTAGGCGACCAATGCTCCCTGTTTTTATAGATATTTACAAATACTTCCTGAACAATCTCTTTGGCATTATCTTTATTTCTGATTCTTATATAAACGAAATTACAGAGCGGAGCGAAGTAAGATTTAAACATAAATTCGAATGCGGCGATATCGTTATCATTAATTCGCTTAATTAATTCGGTATCGGAACTCGGTATAGAATCTTTTTCTATAAGTTCCTTAGCGACTGAATTAATGAGAAATGATAATAGCATTCGTTTACCTTAAATACGTTTGCTGAAATATAACATAAACAATTCATAAAAATAAATAGAAGGAGACCATATTAAATGAACATGGGGTAAATGGTGGTGAGGTCGGTTTTAGAATAGAATTATTACCTGCCGATTTGTAATAGAAACTGTTACAAATATGTACATATTTGTAACAAGAATCAATACACTTTTACGGACATCTTATCTGATATATAAAGTAGTAGCTATAACTTGGATGATGCGGGAGGCGGCGGAGCCGTCCCAGAGTTCGGGAATTTTTCCTTTCTTATTCTCCCCTTTCATAATGATTTCAATTACGGGTTTAGCATCCTCGAAGCGATCGCCGATAAGATAATTAGTGCCGATATCGACAGTGCTCGGGCGTTCAGTGGTCGTGCGAATCGTGATACACGGAACTTTTAAGTATGTCGATTCTTCCTGAATTCCACCGCTATCGGTAAGGACGAATTTTGCATCTTTCACTAATTTTATAAAATCGAGATAGCCGATCGGATCAGTGAGGATAATGTTCTTCGAGAGTCCATTAAGCAATCCGTTAATTTCGAGATTCTTAATCGTGCGCGGATGAACGGGAAAAACTATCTTGAAATTTTCGGCGGTCTCGTTTAATAACGCAGTCATAGCACGTAGCTGATCGGCATTATCAACATTAGAGGGACGGTGGAAAGTGGCTACAACATAATCGCTGCCTTTAAGACCAAGCTCCCCGCCTATTGAAGAAAGTTCAATCTTAGGGAGATAGTGAATGAGCGAATCGATCATGCAATTTCCAACGAAGTGAATTTTCTGTTCGGGCACACCTTCATGCTTGAGATTTTGCATACCGCTGATTTCGGTAACGAAAAGGAGATCGGAGATTGAGTCAGTAAGGATGCGGTTAATCTCTTCGGGCATTGCTCGATCGCCGCTTCGGAGACCTGCTTCGACATGTGCGACTTTGATACCGAGTTTAACTGCCGTGAGCGAGCATGCAATCGTGGAATTAACATCGCCGACTACGATTATCAAATCAGGTTGTTCGGAGAGAAGAATTTTTTCAAACTCGATCATCACTCGTGCGGTCTGCTCGGCATGCGATCCCGATCCGATACCGAGATAAAAATCGGGCTTGGGAAGTTCGAGATCATCGAAGAAAACTTTCGACATTTTTTCATCATAATGCTGACCGGTATGGCAGATAAGATGTTGAATGGAATTCCCGTTTGCGGAATTGTATAATGCAAATGCTTTATGAAGCGGAGCGACTTTCATAAAATTAGGACGAGCACCGACAACTGAGATAATTTTTTTCATTTA
>CALDDL010000077.1 GCA_937936675.1 uncultured bacterium | reverse complement strand
GTTTATGGAATTATTTTACTAGTAATAAATCCCAAATAGATTACGGGTATGAGGAGGCAGAATTTTATCCTTCGAATATAAAACCGGGAATGACGATTGATTTTAGTAGAGGGGCGCAGACTGTAAACGTAACAAGTAAGCCAATTTCCAATAACTATTGCCTTTTCAAAAATGAAAATGAATTCGTTGCGCTAATTACAAATAGTGATATCGAAAGCAGTATCTCGCAATCTCAAAAGACTATCGATTATAGTTATACATTATCGACAGAATCATTTATGAATAGCATGAAAATAGCTAATGGATATTATTCGCTATTACAAAGTTCGTTTAAAAATATGCTTTATGAATCGGACATATTGAATGATGCGATAATAGATAAATCGATATTAAATGAGCAGAAAGATTATGCATTTCCTCAACCATTTAACTATTCTAAGCATAATGTATTATATTTACCGGCTCCCGATTCCGATACTTTTGATATGGAATTGAGCGTCTATGATGTAGCGATGAATTTAGTTTTTAATGGACTTGTAAGAAGAAGTGTTAATAATATGTCGGTCATCCAATGGATGCCGCTTAACAAAAATTTCAAACAGCTATCATCGGGCATTTATCTTTATATTACCAAATCGGGCGATAACACTAAAAACGGGAAATTTGCGATACTCAATGATTGATTATAAAATAAAAATTGAAAATCTTCGTAAAGTATTCGGAAGAAGACTAATATTTGATGGAATAAATATTGAATTAAATTCCGGTTCTATATATGGCGTTTCCGGTCCTAATGGATCAGGTAAATCAACTATCGTAAAATTAATTAGCGGATTAATTTCACCTACCAAAGGGAAGGTAATCCACACAATTAATGGTAATGATATTATTGAAGAAAAACTTCATAATCATCTTGGATTTGTCTCGCCATATCTTATAATGTATGATGAATTTAGCGGATTAGAAAATATCGAACAAGTAATGAAGATAAGAGGATTAAAAATAGATTATGAATATCTTACAAAATTATTTGATGATGTTAATCTAAAAGAAAGAAAATTTGATCTGGTAAAAGGATATTCATCAGGTATGAAACAGAGATTAAAATTTGTATTCGCATTAATACATAATCCGGAGCTTTTAATATTTGATGAGCCAACTTCTAATTTGGATAGTGAAGGTAAAGAGAAAGTTTATAAATTGATAAAAGAAGAAAGAGAAAAAGGGAAATTGATTATAATTGCTTCTAATGAAGGCGAGGACTTAAAGCAGTGCGATACAACAATAGAATTAATTAATTATAAAAAAGTAATTTAATGAAACCACTTGCACTATTTAATAAAGATTGGCAATCGGAACTAAGAACACGGTACGCAA
>CALDDL010000076.1 GCA_937936675.1 uncultured bacterium | reverse complement strand
GCCTCCGAAAAATCCGCAGGCAAAAAATATTCCGATGCCGTTAATTGGATTATGCAAACTCCATTGCCCGAAAATATCGGTGGATTAATTATAAAAGAATGCGTGCCCGATTTTCATTCAAAAATAATTTTTTCGGGATTAGATGCCTCGGTGGCTGGCGAGATAGAAACTCAATTTGCCGAAGCGGGTTATTTTATTATCTCTAATGCACGCAATCATCGATTCGATCCGGATGTCCCTCTTCTCATTCCCGAAATTAATTATGATCATTTATCGCTTCTCCACTCCCAAAATTATAAAGGGGGAATAGTTACTAATCCCAACTGTTCAACGATCGGACTTGCGATGTCACTAAAGCCATTGCATGATAATTTCGGATTGGAGGCGGTGAACGTTGTAACGATGCAGGCGGTTTCAGGTGCGGGCTATCCCGGTATCTCTTCGATGGATATTCTTGATAATGTAGTTCCATTTATAGGAGGCGAGGAAGAAAAATTAGAAACGGAGCCCGCTAAGATTCTCGGGAAATTTAATAATGACCGAATCGAACTTGCTGATTTCAGAATCTCGGCTCAATGCAATCGTGTACCCGTGATTGATGGACATACAGAATGCGTTCAAGTTAAGCTCAAGACTAAGCCATCAATCGAAGAGATTAAAAAAGTGTGGCGAGAGTTTAGGTCTAAGCCGCAGGAATTAAAACTTCCTTTTGCACCGATTAATCCTATTCATTATTATGAAGAAGATAAATATCCTCAGGCAAAGATTCATCGCAATTTGGAAAATGGGATGGGAGTGGCTATCGGACGCTTGCGCGAGTGTTCCCTATTCGATTTCAAGTTCGTAATTCTATCTCATAACACAATACGCGGAGCAGCGGGCGGTACTATTTTAATAGCCGAACTGATGCATGCCGAAGGATATTTTTAAAATACTAGAAACGTAAAGATTTTTTATCGAATGGTGCAATAATGTATTCGAAGGATATTTTTAAAATATTAGAAACATAAAGATTTTTTATTGAATGGTGCAATAATGAATGTGAAGGGAAATTTTTGTAAATGATAACATGATGAAATAATGACCGGAAATGCCGGCTAATATTATTACTTAATATTATCAATTAATTGCTCGCTATCAAATATTAAAATTTTGTGTGAGTATTAAGTAAATGTTGATTAAAGATAACTTATTATTATTCGTGACAAAAGAGAAATGTTAAAGAGGTTATATTTATAAATGAAAAATAAAATTATAGTATCTGCGCCGGCTACTGTTTCTAATGTCGGACCCGGATTTGATATAATGGGGTTCCCGCTTGATGTCATCAGCGATATAATTGAACTTTCTCGATCGAAGAAAAAAACTTCCGGTATAGTAATAAAAAAAATTACAGGAGATGGAGGTAAGCTCCCCTATGATCCTGCGCTTAATATCGCATCCGTTGCTATTCAATCGATATTAAATAAATATAAAATTAGTGTCGGATTAGAATTAAAGATTCATAAAATGATCGGAATCGGGAGCGGATTAGGTTCGAGCGGAGCAAGTGCGGTGGCGGCAGTTTTTGCGGCGAATAAACTTCTTGATTTATGGCTTTCAAAAAAAGAATTATTACTTCATGCGCTCGCCGGTGAGATTTTATCAAGCGGCAGTTTTCATGCCGATAATGTTGCTCCCTGTTTATATGGCGGATTTGTAATTGCCCGCGGCAGTTCTCCTATCGAAGTGCTTCAAATCGAATATCCCAAAAAAATGTATTGCTCATTAGTATATCCCGATATCGAAATTAAGACAAGTGAGGCAAGGAAAATTTTACCAAAAAAAATTCCTCTCGGTAAAGGTATTGAGCAGGCGGCTAATGCATCATTTTTAATTGCAGGATTAATTACAAAAAATTATAAGATTATTTCTAGCTCGATTAAGGATGCCTTTGCCGAACCGAAACGTGCGAAATTAATTCCATGTTATGATTCAGTGCGCGAAGCAGCGTTTAAGAATGGTGCTCTAAACTGTAATATTTCCGGCTCGGGTCCTACGATGTTCGCATTTTCAGATTCACCCCACAAAGCGGAAGTAATAACACAAGCAATGTCGCTAGCAGTTTCCGATTTCGGAATTAAGAATAAATCTTATACCTCCAAAATAAATGATAGAGGACCCGAAGAGATTGAGGATATAAAAAATTATAGAATGGCGGGTAAATGAAATTTTATTCGACAAATAATCACTCTCAATTATTTTCATTTGAAACGGCGGTGATGAACGGACTGGCAGAAGATGGCGGACTTTATATGCCAACGGAAATTCCCACACTCGAAAAAGATTTTATCAGCGATATAGAAGAATATACTTTCGCCGAGATTGCTTTTCAAATTGCAGAAAAATTTATCGGTAATGATATCGAGCCGAAAATATTAAGGGATATAATTAATGACGCAATTAATTTCCCCGCACCGCTAGTTCCTCTTTGCGGGATAAAGGTTTCCGTCTTGGAATTATTTCACGGACCTACTCTTGCCTTCAAAGATTTCGGTGCAAGGTTTATGGCTCGTGTAATGGGTCATTTCGTTGCGGGCAGTAACAATGAATTAAATATACTCGTTGCTACATCGGGCGATACCGGCAGTGCAGTTGCTTATGGATTTTATGATACTCCAGGAATTAATGTCTCGATCCTCTATCCAAAAGGAAAGGTAAGTGAGATTCAGGAAAAACAATTAACCACGTTGGATAAAAATATCACTGCAATCGAGATAGATGGAACGTTTGATGACTGCCAGCGTTTAGTTAAAGCTGCTATGACCGATATCGATCTCAAAGAGAAAAATCTTTCCTCTGCCAACTCTATAAATATCGCACGACTCATTCCGCAGATATTTTATTATTTTGAAATGTACCGGCAGATACTCGATAAGAAAAAAAATATTTATGTTTCCGTTCCATCGGGCAATCTTGGTAATCTGACTGCCGGACTTATCGCAAAACGAATGGGTCTCCCGATAACAAAATTTATCTCTTCACTTAATAGCAATTCTGTTTTTGCTGAATATATTTCAAGCGGTGAATTTATCCCAAGAGCATCAGTTCAAACCATTTCAAATGCTATGGACGTAGGCAACCCGAGTAATCTTGTTCGTATCGCCGAGCTTTATAATAATGATATTAATGCAATCAGGAACGATATCTATTCTGAATCTTTTAGTGATGAGAAAACAAAAGAAGCGATTGCGGAGATTTATAAAAATTATAATTATGTAATCGATCCGCATGGTGCGGTGGGTTATTTGGGGCTGCGCAGTTTTAGTGAAGCAAATAAGATTAATAATTATACAGGAATAATATTGGAGACGGCGCATCCGGCAAAATTCAAAGATATAGTAGAAGATGCAATCGGAGAAGAAGTAACAATACCGAATCGATTAGCGGAATGTTTATCCAAGGAGAAAAAAGCAATCTCCTTATCAAGCAATTATCCCGATTTCAAAGCTCACCTTCTCTCAAAGTAGTATTGTTTGCGTGCCACCCTGCTCCGAATGCTACTATTCTTTTTACCCATCCGATCAGTATCCTCTGTGCTCTATTCTCGCTCGCCGTCAGTTATATGCCGCTTCTATACTTCATTCTCCCACTGTCTTCTATTCGTCTCCTGATTAAACATTTAACTAAGCTTACTCTCTTTATAGTAGTTGATTTTAATTTTTATATTATTTATAATTGTAAGGAAAACCTTACATATATAAAGAAAACCTTACAATGAGAATATATAATACATTAGACGAGATATTTTCCACTTACTCGCACGTTGCTATTATCAGGCAATTACAACATTCAATGAATGGTTTTACGGGTAGAGAAGTGGCTAAACGCGCAAACATAAGTGCTCCGACTTCTTTGAATTCTTTGACAAAACTAGAATCCATGAATATTGTTAAAAGAATTATTGGCGGGAGAGATCATATTTTTTCGCTCAACAAAGAGAACTATTTCGTAAAAGAACTACTATTGAAGATGTTCCAGATAGAAAGACATTTTATTAAAGATATTGTTGAAGAATTAAAAAACAATTTATCTGATTATGTAATTAGTGCCATTCTTTTCGGTAGCGTTGCACGTAAAGAAGAAACAATTACAAGTGATTTTGATATATGCTTTATTTTTAGAGGGAATAAGAATAAGCTTGAAATAGAAAATAGGACAAATGAAATTCGCGATTCGCTTTATACGAAATATGGTATTAGGATTGCTCCACTTTATGTTAGTACAGCTTCATTTAAGAAGAAATCCAGTCCGATAATTAAGAATATAATAAAAGAAGGTGAAGTATTATTCGGAAAATCAATTCAGGAGATATTAAATGACAAGCAGAAGCCCAAGAAAGAAAATAGAAAAAAGTCGATATAGCGACTTTCTTAAGGTTGCACGGAACTTTAGTGATGGGGCTAAATTAGCATCGGACTATAATTACTATAATGCCGCCGGTGTTTTGATTGTACATTCTGCAATAGCATATTCTGATGCTATTTGTATTCGAATTGGCGGAATTAAAGTATCGGGAGATAACCATTATGAAATAATTTCAGTTCTTAAAGATATTGTTTTAGATTCACCTGATAAGAAAAAAGCAATAAACCACCTCAAAAGTATAATTGATCATAAGAACAAAGTATCTTACTTCGGCGATATTTATAATAAACGTGATATTGATTCATTGTGGAAGCACTTTGAGATATTTAAAGAATGGGCATTATCAATACTGGTTTAAATATCTATATAATATTTCTTATTTTAAATGATACACAAATTGAGGTGTTCAAGTGAAAAAAAATCTATTCCTTCTTTTTACAATTATTGCCTTCTCGGTAATACTGCCGCAGAAGAAAGCATTTACAATCGAAGATCTTTATAAAATAAAAAGTGTAGGCGGACCATCGCTTTCGCCCGATGGAAGCAAAATCGCTTTCACGGTTTCCACTTCCGATCTTAAAACCACAAAAAGTAAAACTAATATTTATTTAATAAATTCGGACGGAAGCGGATTAAAGCAGATGACTAATACCGCCGCAAATTATTCCCCCTTCTGGGGCAATGATAGCAAAGGTTTCTATTTTAATTCAAACCGAAGCGGAGCAGATCAGGTTTACTATATACCTTTAGATGGCGGCGAGCCGGTTCAAATCACAAAATATGCCTCCGGAGTTTCATCGCCAAAAATGTCTAGTGACGGAACTAAATTAATTTTCGGCTCGGCGATCTATCCCGAATGCGGAACTGATCCTGATTGCAACGAAAAAATCTCAAACACAATGGAGAAAGGTGCTATCCAAGCATATCTCGCCGATAGTTTATTCGTAAGGCATTGGACTGAATACGCCACAGGTCAATATACTCACGTCTTGGTTTATGATACCAAAACAAATGAAGTGAAAGACTTAACTCCGGGCGAATTTGATTCACCTGCATTCGCTCCGGGCGGAAGCAGTAATTACGTTATCTCGCCCGATGGAAAAGAGATCGCTTTCGATTCCAAACGTGTAAAGAATCCTGCATCCTCCACTAATCTTGATATATGGATTACCAATACCGATGGCACGGGACTAAAAAATATTACTTCAAATAACGAGGGCTCGGATAACAATCCGAAATATTCTCCCGATGGAAAATATATTGCATACTTAACTCAGTTAATCCCGACTTATGAATCTGATCGCGTGCGTTTAGCAATTTATAACCGTCAATCGGGCGAACATAAAATCCTCACCGAATCGATCGATAACTGGATTAATGATTTCAGTTGGTCCGCAGATTCTAAATCGATCTATTTCACCGTTCAGGAAAAAGGTTATCAGCCTCTTTATAAAATAAGTATGAACGATTCGAAGATCGAAAAACTCATTGAGAATGTTCCGATATTTGGTTTTGAAGTTTCGCCGAAAAATGATTTCGCTGTATTTACATATTCATTTACTCATAAGCCGGTTGAAATGGCGCGATATGATTTCGCATCGAAGAAGATGAAAGATATCACCGAATATAATAAAGAATTTACGGAGACCGTTGACGTTCGTCCCGCAGAGCAGGCATGGGTGAAAGGTGCCGATGGAACTCCGGTGCATGTATTCATAGTTAAGCCGCACGGATTCGACTCGGCGAAAAAATATCCCGTAGTAATAAATGTTCATGGCGGTCCGCAGATGCAATGGATGGATTCTTTCAGAGCCGATTGGCAGGTATATCCCGGCGCAGGTTATATAGTAGTTTTCCCTAATCCTCACGGTTCAACGGGTTACGGTCAAGATTTTACTGCTGCTATATCGAAAGATTGGGATGGCAAAGTTTATGAAGACGTAATGAAAGTAACTGATTATATCGAGACTCTCCCTTATGTGGATACAGATAGAATCGGCGCAATGGGCTGGTCTTATGGCGGATATTTTATGAATATATTGCAGGCAAAAACTAAACGTTATAAATGCCTCGCCTCGATGATGGGTCTTTATGATTTGCAACAGTTCAAAGAAGATACCGAAGAGCTTTGGTTTGCAGATTGGGATTTGGGTAAGAAAGATTATCTTACAATGTCGCCGAGCGAATATACGGCAAATTTCTCTACTCCGACTTTGATTATCACGGGCGAAAAAGATTACCGAGTTACTTATAACCATAGTCTAAGATATTTTACGGCATTGCAGCGCAAAGGTATCGATAGCCGTTTGATAGTATTTAAGAATGATGGTCATTGGCCCAGCGGACTCCGTTCGATGCCTCTTTATTATAATGCTCATTTGGAATGGTTCCATAAATATCTAGGCGGCGACCCCGCTCCTTGGGATAGCAAAGATATGGTGCGTAATAATTATTTGAAGTAAATAGGGGTTAAAGGGCAACGCTCCGGCACACTAAGAGACAAAGGAGCGGAGCAGAATAATAATATGAAGTGATGAAGGATTAAAGGATAACACTACCGGCAACTTGTGGGTTAAAGTATTAAGAAGAATAATTATACGTAAACGCTCCGGCAACTCCACGGCAGAGAGTGGATTAGTTATGATAAATAATATGGTTGCACTATTTGCAAGCAGTAATTATGAAGAGATTGTATTTCGTTCAATAATAAGATAGCAGATTTTATAAGTGTTGTGATGATGTATTAATGAGCAGTAAGGTTCGCCTTACTGCTTTTTTTTGTGTGAGATGCGAATAGTGAGATTAGTTCTTATTTTTGTCGGTATATTTATTTGGTAATTATTTTTTTAGTGTAGGGCAGAATGAAATATTTATTACGTCTCCTTTTCCTTTGT
>CALDDL010000075.1 GCA_937936675.1 uncultured bacterium | reverse complement strand
CAAAGTCCTGAGAATCTTGAGATAAGATTTATTCGTTTTGCAATTCTTCATCATATTCCCGGTTTCTTGGGTCATAGCATTGAGAAACAAGAAGATGCAGAGAAAATTTATTCACTCATTCAAAAAAAAGATTATACTTTTATAAACAGCGAGATTCAGCAAGGGATTGCCGAATTTTTAGTCTCTACCGAAAGGATTTCGAAGGATAAGATTAATAATTTATTAAAAATTTATCCGCAGTTAGCATTGAAATGAGTACATATTTAGCGATAAATATATTAGTAATTCTTTTTCCATTGCTTCTTTCTTTTGAAAAGAAATTACAGTTTTATAAAGATTTCAAATCTGTTATTCCTGCAATAGTAATTTCTGCTTTACCTTTTATTATTTGGGATGATATAGCAGCTTTGAGGGGTGATTGGGGTTTTAATCCGGAACATCTTATTGGTATTTATATCTTTTCTCTTCCATTAGAAGAAGTATTATTCTTTTTTACAATACCTTATGCAATTATTTTTTTATATGAAACGGGCAAATATTATCTCACCGATAAATCAATCTCGGTAAATAAATATCTGATATATAGCATTGCTTTTATATCGGTTGCCTTTGCCTTTGTATTTCGAGATCAATATTACACGTTCACCGTTTTATTGTTTGTTCCTATTATCTTATTAATGCTCACTCTAATAAAGAATAGCTTAATAAATTCTCGCTTCTTTTGGCTCTTTATGCTTTTTACATATATTCCTTTTTTTGTTGTGAATTATTTACTTACATCACTTCCAATAGTAACATATAGTTCTGAGGCAATTTGGGGATTTAGAATTACTACAATTCCTGTCGAGGATTTCCTTTATTCATTCGCACTAATCGGATTAAATCTTTTTCTTTACACAAAACTTAAAAGCGTATGGCAAAAAAAGGAGCAATAATTGGTTCTGGTCTGGGAGGACTATCGGCTGCTATTAGATTAGCTCATCTCGGTTATCAGATCGATCTATTTGAATCTAATTCCGATGCCGGAGGAAAAGCTAATCAATTTATTTTAGATGATTTTCGTTTTGATCTCGGTCCTTCGCTTCTTACAATGCCTTTCGTTATAAAAGATCTATTTGCCGATGTTGATGAAAACTTAGAAGATTTTTTAACATTACGAAAATTAGATATAATCTGTAAATACTATTATTCAGACGGAACAGTAATAAATTTATTTGCCGATAGGGAAAATACTGCTCACGAGATAGCTAAAAAAACTTTTGATTCAAAGAAATCCGTTATAAAATACTTAAAATATTGTGAAAAGATTTATGATCTTACGGCAGAACTATTTCTATTCAAAGATTTTTCAGATCCGAAAACCTTTCTGAATCTCAGGGCATTGAAGACTTTAATGCAGATATATAAGATCGATCCATTCAGAACAATGCATGAAGCAAACAGTAATTTTTTTAATGATCCGAAAACAGTTCAATTATTCGATCGTTATGCCACCTATAATGGTTCTAATCCGTATAAAGCACCCGCTACTCTTAACATTATTCAACACGTTGAAATTGGTCTCGGTAGTTTTATACCCGAAGGCGGAATTTATTCAATTTCAAAAGCATTTTATAATCTTGCGCTTAAGAAAGGTGTTAATTTTCATTTTAATTCAAAAGTAGAAAAAATCTTAACCGAGGGAAACAGTGTAAAAGGGATAAGAGTAAAAGGTACAGACCTGGAATATGATTTCGTCCTTTCAAATGCTGACGTTAATAAAACATATAAAGAGCTACTTAATGATAAGGAATCAAAGTCGGCAGAAAAATATAGTAAGTTAAATCCTTCGTCTTCTGCATTGGTATTCTATTGGGGAGTGAAGATTGAAGAAAATGATTTAGAAATACATAATATTTTGTTTTCCGAGAACTATCATAAAGAATTTTCTCAGTTATTTGAAGAAAAAAAATGTCCTGACGATCCCACTGTTTATATTTATATATCGTCAAAATATAATAAATCTGATGCACCTGAAGGTTGTGAGAATTGGTATGTGATGATTAATGCCCCTTATATCGATGGGCAAAATTGGGATGATGAAATTAAGCGTGCAAAAGAAAATATCTTAAATAAAATAAAATCAATACTTGGAATCGATTTGAATAATAGGATAGTAACTGAAAAAATTCTCTCGCCGCTTGAGATAGAAAGTATAACAGGAAGCGAAAAGGGAAGTCTATATGGAATTTCTTCAAATAGCCGCAATGCAGCTTTCTCAAGACAAACAAATAAATCGAAAGAATTAGACCATTTATATTTCTGCGGTGGAAGCGCACATCCCGGAGGTGGAATTCCGTTAGTAATTCTATCGGGTAAGATTGCAACTGAATCGATTCTTAAATCTGAAAAACTATCAACCAATAAATAATATGATTAAAGCTGACCATAAAAGATATGCACGAATGATTTT
>CALDDL010000074.1 GCA_937936675.1 uncultured bacterium | reverse complement strand
CCATCACCGGACCGGTATCTACATAAAAAATCCCTTCAAATGAAGAATCGATCTCTTTTAATTCCTCAATCATCTCCTCAAGGCGCTCCCACATAATAAAATGATAATCGGTTCCCCATGCATATCGAGACACTTTTCCGAAACCCGATTTATTTTCGTGCTTCTCACCCGAATCATAAAACATGCCTAGCGATATAACGCTCTCTGCCGAAGAAAGAATCTCTTTTACATCCTCTTTCTTTTCATGATTTCGTTCCATATAACCCATTCCGGCATGATTACCACTTTCGATCCATTCTTTTAATAGAGCTGTTTCCTTAGATAGTAAAGTAACCGGACTGAAACCCACTAATCCAAAACCATATTTTAATGCAAGATCAATAATTAGTTTATTATTAATCATAGCCAGAATTACCAACTTAATTCTTTTTTTGTAACATTTACGAATACAAATCCATTTTCGATTTTTACGGGAAAAGTTTTCAATCCTCTCCTATCGGGGGCAAGATTGCCGGTGGCGAGATCGAACTTCCAACCATGCAATGGGCATACTACTCCATGATCTTCAATAAACCCTTCATGAATCTTGCGTGCTTGTTGATGAGGGCATGTATTATTAAGAGCATATATAATACCTTCAACTTTGAAAATCGCGATCTCTTCATCATTAAGATATACTCTCTTACCTACACCCTCTTTTAATTCCGCCACCTTACACGCTTTTATATAATTCTCAGTTTCCATAATTCTCTATATAATTCTTATTTAAACAAATTTAAGATATATTCAATTATATATCTAATAAATATATGTTTCCAGAGTGATGAAATTGGTATTGATACTTTTCTTTTATGATTATTCATCTATAAGAAATTAACATTAGTGAATAAGGATAATTTGTTTTTAGTAGAAAACAAGAAACTAAAGTATGTATTTAAGATATAACATTTCGATTTTCTAAATAGGAAAATTGAATATTATTTATATGAAAGAATTGGAAGAGAAGAAAGATATATATTAAAGTTGATGAAATAATTATGAAAATTATAGAAGCTAAGCAAACTTCTTTCAATTTTTGCTCTGCTTAGCTTCTATGCTTTTTTAATCTAAAGCATGTGACTGATATAATTATTTTATTAAAACCATTTTTTTGACATCAGAGTATTGTCCTGCATAAATTCTATAAATATAAATTCCTGATGATAGTTTATCAGCATTCCAAATAACTTCATGATTACCTGCTTCTAATTCTTTATCTATCAAATCAATTACTTTCTCTCCGAGTATATTATATACAGATAAATTAACTTTTGAATTATTTGGTAATGCAAACTTAATTGTAGTAGTTGGATTAAATGGATTAGGATAATTTTGCATCAAATTAAATTCTGTAGGAATTTCTGTTTCTGAAATTTGAATCCTTTCTACAGATTTATCTAAAATAGTTATTTCCTCAGATTTTTTTAGAACATTAGAATAAATTCCATTTTCTCCAAAATAAGATATTCTAAGTTCTCTATTCATGGATTTAATTTTTATTGGAAAATTGCCTGATTGGATTAAAATTGTTTTATTTAGTTTAGAATTCTCTACATAGTTTCCTGTAGAAAATCGGACATCAAATACATCCGCTGGTGGTAGTGGAGGAAGTTCAAATCTTTCAGCATTTATTTCAGTATTTGAAATATATAATTCACCTTGAGTTCCAGATGCATCTGATACTATTATTTTGTTCCAGTCATTTGGTATCTCAAACTCTTCTCTAACTTTAAGAATTGATTGTGGTAAATTTAATTCTCCATTTTCATTGATCTTTACCCAATACCCCATACCCGGAGTAAGTTCAGTTGCAATTCTATATCCATTTTCAAATTCAAAAAAAGTTGAAGCTAAAATTCCTGATGGTGTAGTTTCAATATTTGTTACTTGTAAGGATTTATCCATTCCCCCTAATAAATTCCAACCTTTATTTAGCGATATACTTCCAGTTACTTCTTGACCAATATAAGTTACTGAATCTTTATTTGATAATCTAAGCCAATATCCTACCCCATTGGTAAATAAAGAATCAATTGCATATCGACTATTAAAACTAAATAATTGGGATACCATGTTATGGAAATAGTTTTTAACATTTCTTTTCTCCATGGCAACTGGTGCGCTAAGCATATTCCAGCCAGCATTATACATTTTTTTTATTGTTATTTCATTTTTGTAATGAATCATTATGGTATTTATTTCTGGATCATTTATTATCACTTGACATTTTCTTTTCATATTAACAATTTCTTCTTTTCCATCTAATTGATAATATATCTTAAAGCTTCCTTTTGGTAGTTGATTTGAATCCCAAGTGATTTTAATGGGATATCCTTGTTCGCTAGGTTGAAAATTAAGAGTCCAATCTGTTTCTAAGATTTCAGAATTTCTCAGGTCAATAAATGATCCTTCATTAGTAAGTACTACAAATTTGGCAAACGGATTTTCTAAAGGTGGGTTAGGTGGAAGAAGATATTCACCTAACTCTTCATCGATGGCATCTGTTGCATTTGGATGCATTCCAAATGTGGCTATTGATAAGTCAGTATCATCTTTACTATAAACATTTAATTTTAACGACCAAGATAATTCTGAAGTCATTCCAGTATTAAATTCTCTCCTTTCACTCCATTCACTCTCACCTTCGTTGTTAACTGCTCTAACTCTAAATGTATAATTTCTAAAAAACGGTAATTCACTTATTGTTAGAGAAGTATCTACAATAGTAGTATCTCTAAATACTATATTATTCGTATCAGTATTTGAAAATATTTCTAATTTATATCTTTGAGCATTTAATACCTTTTTCCATTTAAAAGTGATAAGTGCTGATGTATATCTACTATTTGAAATAGGTGATATTAACTCTGGAGTATTTAACCCAATTAATAATGGAGAATCTAACCAGCCCTGATAATTGATAGTACCTAATCCTTCAGTATCGAAATGATCAATTAGATACGTTAAATTTTTTTGATTCCCTTCAGCGTTCATTAATGCAGTTACGCCATATCCCCACCAATTAAATTTAGCATCTATTTCAAGTGGTGTATAATTGTTTATTCCTATGTTTATATTATCATGTAAATTATTATAATTTATAATGGCATTGCCATCATAATCCATATAAATTCCTGTGTCGTTGTATTTTATGGTATTTCGTATAACTTTATTTACTGGAAGGTCAGGTAATTTACCAAAAATTCTTAAACCTTCATAAAAATGTGTAATTTCATTTTCAATAATTCTAGCACTGCATTCATAAATATTTATACCTACATCTTTACTATTAACTCCATTAAGTTTATTTGCTTTTATTACAACCATTGTATCAACTTTATGGAGATATATACAATTTTTAATGGAGTCTTCATCACTAAAAATGCGGTTATTCAAAATATCAATTTTTGCAAATCTGTTATCAAATACTTTAATGCCATTTTCTTTGAATTGACGAATATTACTGTTACTTATTTTGCTACCATTATCTACTTTTTCATAAAACACACCACATACAGCATTTTCAATTAAAACATAGTCGATTTCACCTTTAGCGTAATCTGTAACTTTTAGCCCATCCCAGCCACCTGGTCTAGTATCTTGCGATTGTAGGAAAAATTTAATACTATCTTTTTTGTTGCCAATAGCAATTAGCTTAGAACCAAATGATACTCCAATTTCAGTTAATAAAGGATTCCTACCTGAAGAACGTTTATCACAACCTGCCAATATCCTAATTTCTGTACCGGCTTCAATTCTAATTATTGCGCCATTAATTACATTAATATCGCCGGTAATTAAATAAGGACTGAATTCTTTTTTCCATAATGTATTAGTTGTGTAAATTGCCCCAGGTATTTCCGTAAAACCATAAGAAGTGCTTTCTTTTATGACTTGCATTTGACCATTATCATTCGATATATCGCGATACTCCCCAAATATGATGTCACCTACTCTTACTTGAAGTTTATTATCATTTGAAGCATTACCAACTGAATCTACCGCAACAAATCCAGTAAATACTCCGCTATTAATTTCAGTTTCAATTAATGGAATCATCAGCCAAGTTAATTCGGTTTGACTCCTAATAAATACATCTACAGTATCGATTCCTTGACTTACGTTCTTATCGGCATCTTCCACTTGTAAATAAATTGGACCATTCTTATAATTATATGATTTTAAATTAGAGGATGTAATAAATTTAAAATTGCCTGTAACATTTGCAGATATAAGAATTGGAATTAATACAGATATAAAAAGAGAATAAATTAGTACTTTAATCTTCATTAAAAACCTCTACTTTAATATTGTGATATTTGTAGTATTGGGTTTTTCAAAAAAAATGAATTGCGCCCGCATTAAATTTAAGTACTTTTTTTATATAAAAGCAAATATATTTATTTCTTAGATAAACTACTTAATGTATGATATTGATAATTATATTTTTATTATAAAATAATAAGTAGAAACGTAATATACTGAAACTTACAATTATAAATCAATGACTTTCCCGAGTGTAAAACCCTTATCAGTTTGTTTGATTGTACCTATTGCTACATTTTCATCATGCTCAAAATAGATTTTCCATTCATCCTTTACGGCATCTTTA
>CALDDL010000073.1 GCA_937936675.1 uncultured bacterium | reverse complement strand
GGCACATTTAGCGAAACTAAACATGGCCTGCCATACATTGGGAGTTGTAATGAATTTCAAATTCTATTTGCGATGGGTTACGGGGGCAATGGAATAACTTTTAGCACGATTGCATCTGAGGTTTTAAAGAACATAATTACAAAGAGCAAAAATTCCGCTATTAAAATCTTCTCCTTCGATCGGGACACCCTCAAAAAATAAAAGGCCTAACAAATATTTACACACTTTAGATATATTTCCTCGTCCTCAAAAAAACAATATAAAGCATGCAAATATTTAGTTAGACAAAATTTTATTAAGTATTTACTACTTCGCCTCCATTAGGATGAATCACCTGCGATGTAATATAAGAAGCTTCATCAGAAGCCAGAAACAGATAAGCAGGGGCAACCTCATAAGGCTGCCCGGCTCTGCCTATCGGGGTGTCATGTCCAAAATCAGAAACTTTATCAAAGGTCGAAACAATTAATGGAGTCCAAATCGGACCGGGTGCAACAGCATTAACGCGTATTCCTTTTTTCGCTAAGTTAGTTCCCAACGAACGAGTGAAAGCCGTAATAGCACCTTTTGTAGCTGAATAATCGATTAAATGTTCACTTCCACGATAGCTTGTAATGCTGGTAGTATTGATAATCGAGTCGCCTTCTTTGAGATGTTTTAGTGCCTCTTTCGTTAAATAAAACATCGAAAAAATATTAGTACGGAATGTTTTCTCCATCGTTTCGGAATCGATCTCCTCTAAGCTATCCTTGGGATGCTGTTCACCTGCATTATTAACCAATATATTAAGCCCACCAAATTCTTTAACTGTTTTTTGAACGAATTCTTTACATTCATCTTCGTTTCCGATATCGCCTTTTAATAAAAGGCATTTACTATTTTCTTTTCTTATCATTTCTGCTGTTTCCTCTGCATCTTTATCTTCAGAAAGATAAACAATAGCTAGATCAGCACCTTCACGAGCAAAGTGAACGGCTACTGATCTTCCTATACCGGAATCGCCGCCGGTGATTAAAACAACTTTATTCTTAAATTTATCACTTCCTTTATAATCATCCGTAATTATAATGGGCTCGGGTGTCATTTGGCTTTCGATACCCGGAGTATCTTGAGATTGCTCCGGAAAGCTTTTAGGTTTTTTACTTCCCATACACTATCCTTTATAATTATTTCGAAATATAAAAATTATAATACTGCTAATTGTTCTTCTTTAGTTTTCTGGTAATCTTCACCTAATTCTTC
>CALDDL010000072.1 GCA_937936675.1 uncultured bacterium | reverse complement strand
AGCGGGGCCGACGAGACTCGAACTCGCGACCTCCTGCGTGACAGGCAGGCGTTCTAACCAACTGAACTACAACCCCATTAATTTAGAGATTCAAATCTATCACTTTTATTATTATTTTGCAAATACACTTTTAAAAATTTTTCCGGAGTATGAATGGCTAATGATTGGGTTAAAGAAGTCGATATTGCTATCACGGTTTCAGATAAGAATGGTAAGTTTATCGAGATGAATGATAAATCGCTCAAAACGTTCGCAGAGGATGGCGGTGCTGCTTTGCTAGGCTCCGATATTATGGATTGCCACAATGAAAATTCCAAAGATATTATAAGAGATATAATTTCAGAAAAAAGGAATAATGTTTATTTCGTTGAGAAGGAAGGGAAGAGGAAGCTAATTTATCAGGCACCGTGGACTATCGATGGCGAGTTCCAAGGGCTCGTTGAGCTTTCGATAGTTATTCCACCCGATATTGAGACCAAAGTCCGTGGGTAAGAATATAATAGATATTTATCCAAAAGTATAAAATCGATAATTAAATAATATATTTAGCCATAAATATTTGTGATATCATCTTCTTCTTTTGAAGGTGTGGTGGAGCTGGATGACAGGCGCAAGGAAATTGATTCTCCTCTTATTAATCACGAGTGGATCATACGATTTATTCTCAGATGTCAATTTAATCTCATTTTTCGTAGCTGAAGCAAATCGCTTAATTAATTGATCGCCATCAACAAAATAAACCGCTACTAGGTCGTTTACTTCGGGAGTTATATTAGCATCGATAAGAACTATATCACCTTCCTCAAGCAAAGGAAGCATACTATCACCCCTTACGATCATAGAGAAGCACTTTTCTTTTACGGGATAATTAAAATAAGTATAGTCATCGGCTTTCAATTTGAAATTACCTAAAGAGATATCTCCTATTTTAGTTAATAAGGGAAACTCGTTATAGTGTGAGGGATATCGACCTTTGGTAGAAGTATTTCCTGTAAGTACATAATTAATATTAATTCCCAAGTTAGCCATCTTTTGCAGAACCACTCCACCGGGAATATGGTTACAAGCAAAATAATTTTGCATCTGCTGCGGAAATATGCCCGCTTCTAAAGAGAAAGATCTTACAGACTTGTATTTCTTTTTTATTTCTTCTCTAAGCCTCTCTTCAATATTCTTTTCTTTTTTCAAATGAATACCCATTTAAAAATTCAAATAAATTTATAAATTAGTGATGCCATCTGAGAACAAACTATCAATATTTACAAATCTTTAGTGCCGAAGCTTACTCCTACTGCCTTTGCGGCTGTTACCCCCTGATCGGTTCGCTTTACTAATTTTTGTTTCTGTATTGCTTCTTCTATTGTAACGCATTTAATATCAGAACCGCGGAGGGCAACCATACTTCCGAATTTTCTTTTCACTGCGGTCTCGATTGCATAAACACCAAACTTTGTAGATAAAATTCTATCAAATGGAGTTGGGCTTCCGCCTCTTTGTAAATGTCCTAAAACGGTATATCGAGTTTCCAATCCTGTATTAGCACTGATATTATTAGCTACAAGTTCACCGATGCCGCCGAGCTGAATCGGGTCGGTTCTCTTTATATCGATTGCTCTTTTTACTAATTCACCGTCAATTGGCTTAGCACCTTCGGCAACGCAAACCAAGCTGAATCTCTTACCCATCATATTACGCTGAAGGACACGATCATAAACTTCTTCCCAATCGAATGGCATTTCGGGCAGTAGAATTATATCCGCTCCGCCTGCTATACCGCCATTAAGCGCAATCCATCCTGCATATCTTCCCATCACTTCTATCACCATCACACGATGATGAGATGAAGCGGTTGTATGTAAACGGTCGAGCGCTTCAGAAACCACATATACGGCGGAATCATGTCCGAATGTCTGGTCGGTTGCTTCGAGATCGTTATCAATTGTCTTAGGCACTCCTACGATATTGAGTCCCATCTTACTTAATTGATTGCAGATATGCATCGTTCCATCTCCGCCGATCGCAATGAGCACGTCAAGATTCCATGCTTCATAATTACGTACAGCATCTTTTACTTTATTTACAATATGGAGTTCATCATTGATTTTAATAGGCCAGTGGAATGGGTCGCCTTTATTTGATGAACCGAGAATCGTACCGCCCGTTGATAATATTCCCGAGACATCTTTATTATAAAGTTCTTGCGCTCTACCTTCTACCAGACCTTCAAAGCCATCGAGAATTCCGAATACTTTCAAACCGTAATCGAGTGCAGGTTTAGTTACTCCGCGTATAACGGCATTAAGTCCGGGGCAATCGCCGCCGCCCGTAAGTATCCCTATTCGTTTCACACTTTTTGATGCCACTCGTATCTCCGTTTTTATAGTATCTACAAATTTATAAAATTATTTTAATTTAAGCGTAGTTTTGAAATGAAGCTTCACAAAATTATTTAATTCATCTCTTCCGAGTTCTTCGATTATTTTATTAGCTGCGGTCTCTACTATCGGAGCATTACCTTTCGGGAGTTTTCTTCCTTCGCGAGCTATTCTCTCGAACCATAAATTAAATGTATCTCGTGCTAATATCGATGCGGCTGCCACTCCCGTATATCGTTCCGCCTTTGTAAGCATAATAAATTCAATACCATCATGCTCGCTCTTAAATGAAACGTTAAGTTCGCGCTTGCTGAATTTATCGGTGATGACGGTCTTGCATTTATATATCTCCAATAATCCTTCGATTGCTTTCGAGTGCTGCCAATTTAGAATTTTATTGATGTTTAATATCTTTATGTACATTTCGTTATATCGTGCGGGATTAATGGAGATGATGTTATACTTGCCTTCAAATTCAGTACGGAGATTAATGGCGATAGCTCTGATCTGTTTATCGGAAAGTTCTTTGCTATCGCGTACTCCGAGTGATTTTAATCGTTCTTGTGATTGAAGGCTATCGACATAGAACGCTGCCGATACGATCGGACCGAAGAAATCTCCTTTACCCGATTCATCTGTGCCGATGTAAGCCTCAGGTTCTTTGAAGGAGGGGGGAGCCGAACCTTTAGGATCGACACCACCGCCGCTCGGAAGTCCTAGTCCATACTCCTCGGAAATTAACTCCAATACTTCGTCATATAACTGCGAACTAATATTACCCTGAATTACTTTTTTTAATCCCTTCTTACCGAAATAATAAAGGAGTTTGAATTTCTCTTGACCTTTATTAATACTCGATTCGTAGTGATAATCCTTTTCGATAATCTCCAAGCAAGAAAAATAATTCTCGGTAAGCCGATCCAAAGCTTTATTTAACTTAATTAGTGCATCTGATTTAATATTCATTAAGGGAGCGGTTCCTTTTTCTTAAGCCAAATATCGACCCAATCGGTTTCGGGCGATACTAATGGCACTGCGGTGGTCTTCCCACCGAATCCCATTATACGAATTGCAAAGGAATTGATTGTAGTTACCTCCGCCGAATTAAGCACGTCTCTATTAATTGTAATCCCATATTTAGAAGCAAGCTCGGCAGTTTTATTTATAATCCTATTTGATACTTTCTCGATTGCTAGTTTTCTTTTTAATTCATCTTTGATTTCGGCGAAGGATTTTGTTTCGGGCAAAAATTCTTTCTCCTTCTTATCGATTAATTTAATTACCGAATATCCTCCGTCATTTTTTATGGGACCGAATATTTCACCAATATCCATTGATTGAGCCGCTTTGCCTATTTCACCAAAAGTGTTCACAGGGAAATATCCATATTCGCCGTGCGATTTTTTAGTCCATTCCCTTTTATTGAATTTATCTGCAAGCAACTTAAAATCGATTCCGGCTCGTGCATCGAATAACACTCGATTAGCATCCTCTAATTTATCAGTAAATATTTCTATAATATTCACCTGCACGGGTATTTCGGTTTTTTTATAAAGAGTGGAATAATATTGCTTGGCGATGCTATCGGGAATTTCAATTTCTTCGATTGCATTTGCTTTAACGGCTTGGGAGAGATAATTATCCATCCACATCGCCACTGCATTTATCACTTCGGGAGTATATTGCAATCCACGCCTATAAGCTTCATCGGCTAAAAGTTCATATTCGATAAATCGTTTCACACGATTATTAAGAGTATTATATATAGATAGCTTATCGACTGCCTCTAGAGCCAATCCATCGAAAGCAAAATCACGGAAAAATTCTTTTAA
>CALDDL010000071.1 GCA_937936675.1 uncultured bacterium | reverse complement strand
CAAGAGGCAAATGGAAAGAAACCCGCGACCTCGGAATACTTACGCTCTAGTTGCTTGATTCGGTTGATAAAGAAATCTCAGTTTTACTTCGATGAGCGTTAGTATATGAGTGTTTTTATAGAATTGTAGTGAATATATTCCCGACTCGTGGCAAGAAACAATTTCCGCCTGAGTGATTAAATATTGAAGTTAATAGCTAAATTTCCGATTCTAGGTGAAAGTATATACTTACATTGGTCGTGGTTGAGATTGTTGAAGATAAAATCTCTGTATCTCGAGGCATGGAGCACTCACACTTCGGTTGTACTAGAGTGGCATAAATATAACCTACACGTATTTGTAATAGGGGGCTTTCCCGCCCCCTTTGATTATATGACTTTTATATCAATAAGACATCACCGTTTATCGAGGAGGCTCTCTCACCCGGATTGATTACCCACAATAACGTAACTTTGCATTTACTATACGATAAGTTTAATTACCATGATTTTTCACACACTATTCATTTTTTCTCCCTTCATGAAATAAATTTCCTTATATTCTAATAAACGTTTTTCACGGATTAGAGTATAATATAAGTGTTTTTCACGGATGGGTATGAAATATAAACATATTTCACAGAAAATAACTATTTTTCACGTAAGAGAAGCTCCCGAGCCGGGGATATTAGTCGGCTATGGCGCAATTATAGATTACTTAAAATTACTTCTTCCCCTTCCAAGAAGATTAGCATTAATTAGCCATTCACGGCGTCAATATAAAAATGGGTCTTGGATTATACTTACTCCTCGGCATGAACCGCTCGATACTCTATATGGACATCTTGTATTCGCTATCAAGTACGAAGGTATTAATCTCTTATTTTTCAAAAAACTATTTGAGAAATTAGACGAGAAAACAATCATAGGATTAATAACCGCCTCCCCGTTTAGTATTTATGCCCGAAAAATATGGTTCTTATACGAATGGCTGATGAATAAAAAATTAGATATCCCCGATCTGAAAAAAGGAAATTATGTACCGCTATTAGATGATAGGTTGCAATTCACAAATGATAAATCAATTAATATATCGCGTTACAAAATCAGGAATAATATTCCGGGGAATTCAGACTTTGCGCCTCTGATAGATCGCACTCAAAAACTAGAAAAATATATCAGCGAAGATTTATCGAATAAAATGGAATCGGTACTAAATACCATTCATAAAGATCTCTATCAACGTACAGCTTCATTTTTATTATTAAAAGATTCAAGAGCATCGTTTAATATTGAGGGTGAAACCCCGCCTCCCGATAGAGCACTCCGATGGGGACAAGCTATCGGCGAAGCCGGTATAAGAGAATTAAATAAGGATGAACTCCTCCGGCTTCAAAAACTTGTAATTGAAGATAGCCGATTTATAAAAATGGGTTATCGTAAGGAAGGCGGTTTCGTAGGAGAACATGATCCAAGATCGGGCTTCCCCATCCCAGTTCATATCTCGGCACGCTCTAAGGATATTGAAAAATTAATTCAAGGATTAATTGATACTTCGGAATTACTAATTAAATCTCAATTTCATCCTGTATTAACTGCTTCACTTATCTCTTTTGGATTCGTATTGATACATCCATTTGTCGATGGCAATGGAAGAATACATCGTTATTTAATTCATCATATATTAGCCGAAACTAAGTTCTCGGCAGGGGGAGTAATTTTTCCGGTCTCATCAGCAATATTGGATATGATTAATGATTACCGAAAAGTATTAGAAAGCTATTCTATTCCCATTCTTAGTTTTATCGATTGGGAAAAAACTCTTGATAATAATATTAATGTACTTAATGATACAATTGATTACTATCGTTATTTTGATGCAACACCTTTTGCCGAATTTCTATTCGATTGTGTTAAGTTGACTATTGAAAAAATTATTCCCGAAGAGGTGAATTATCTCCGTAATTTTGATCAAATGAAGAATTGGATAAATAATAAATTCAATATGCCTGATAAAACAGTTATACTATTAATCAAATTTTTAGAGCAAAACGATGGGTCTCTCTCGATACGAAGCAGGCGAAAGGAATTTGCTACGTTGACCGATGCGGAGGTGAAGGCGATTGAGAAAAATTATAAACGA
>CALDDL010000070.1 GCA_937936675.1 uncultured bacterium | reverse complement strand
AGGATCATTATTAACAAACTCATTGCGAAAACTTTTTAGTTTGTCCTTGCTATCCATTCTCTTGGCGGCAAATATGTCAATCGATTCAAAAGTATTTTTCATTTTAATCCCTTTTTGAGAATATTTAATGCACTATCAAAAAATAATTTTACCCATAATTGATACATTTTTCCCGAGGGGTGTAATCCGTCTTGGGCATTAAAAATATTAACCATAGAATAAAAACAATTTTTGTTTTCATATATTTCCTAAATTCTGATACTTAAATATATGAAATGCGGCAATTCATTTTATGTAAAAGTATTGTTCATCTTATTATATTAAGTAAAGAAAATAGAAAATTATGATAGGAGTACCAAATGAATAAAAAGTACCTAATAAAAATAATTTCAATTATTCTGATAGCACTATTTACAACGTGCGATACCGATGCACAGAAAAGCGATAAAAATATTCCCGAAGGAATTTGGGTGAGAGCCGGATACGAACTTTCAGTCGCGGTTAATCCCAAGTATCCACCTCGTCATATTACTCAAGACCCGGACGGAACGCTCTATTTTAGCAGTCTCGATAGCGAGATTATCACATGTGCAAAAGATAATAACGGAGATGGGTATTATGAGACTTTAACCGAATATCATAAAGCAAAAAATGTTGTTTATTATGTTCTCTGGCATGAGGGGGAAATCTGGTTTACCGAAAGCGGAGCAATTTATAAAACGAAAGATTCGAATGGCGATGGGAAGGCAGATGATGTAACGGCGGTGCTGCCAAATGGGAAGCTGCCCGATGGAGGCGGACATGCTTGGAGACCGTTATTAATAAATAACGGAAGAATTTATACCGGTATGGGTGATTCCGGAAATATTAGCGAAGAGCCAAATTCCGAGAGACAAAAAATATGGTCTTTCGATATGAACGGAAATGATAAAAAATTATTTGCTTCGGGAATCAGGAATACAGAAAAATTAGTACTTCGTCCCGGCACGAATGAGATTTGGGGAATGGATCATGGAAGTGATTGGTTCGGAAGAAAAGTCGGAGATTCAAGAGAGAGGCAGCCGATAACAGATAATAATCCTCCAGAAGAGATGAATAAATATGTAGAAGGTGGATTTTATGGACATCCATATATAGTGGGTAATCGCCTTCCACGATATGAATATATGCATAGAAAAGATATTATTGAATTGGCAGAAAAGACAATCGTTCCCGAATGGATGGGTGGAGCGCATTGGGCTGCCAATGCTATGATGTTCTATACCGGTGATAATTTTTCTTCCGAACATAAGGGTGATGCATTTGTTGCCTATCATGGATCGTGGAATAGAAGCAAACCGGGAGGTTATCAAGTTACTCGTGTGCTTTTTGAAAATGGAAAACCATTCGGAGAAAAAGCTTACGTAAAATTTATTGATGAAAACTATAAAATTGCGGGCAGACCAGTGGATGTGATTAATGATAATAAATCAGGCGGAATTCTTATCACCGAAGACGGAATGCTCCATGAGACCAATTTTATCTATCGATTAACGGAAAAGAAAAAATGAAATATTTTATTCTTATAATCATATTTTATTCGGGAGTGATACTCGCTCAAGAAAAGAAAATTACTCCCGAAGAATTCAAGAAGGCAGAACTGACTTTTGAGCGAAAATGTACTCGCTGCCATGGGAAAGAGGGAAGAGCATTTGGAAAAAACTTTGCTAAGATGGAAAAGAAAGAACTAAGAAATCTTACAGAAGATATGATGTACGGACCGGCTCGCCTAAAACCTACTGAATCAGAAATTAAAGCTATGATTGAATACCTTATTTCGTTAAATTCTAATAAGGATTAATAATCCTTGAAATAATAGACCCATTATTACCACTTCCTTTCTCCGTAATAATTATCCCCAAATATTTTTTTAATTAAAAGGAGATTGTATGAATAAAAAAATAATCTTAGTAATTTTATTCACCGCTTCAATACTATTTGCAGGCGGAAAAGATAAAGCTGAAAAAAACATATATAATCCTTATGTAAAAACTGCAAAATTAATTTTAGAATCAGATTTTGGTGAGGTGTTTTCTCAAGTAAAAAAAGAGAACGGAAAGCAATATATTAAGGTCCAAGGTGATGATTTTAAGTATTATCAGCAGTTAGTTATTACTGATTCAAGCATTTCGATTTTGGATACATATAGTAAGTTTAAGTACCTTCTGTTTTTCAATAAGGAAATGAAAATATATTATAAAGAGCCCGTTGTGCGTTTTCCTCTTCCACTTGT
>CALDDL010000069.1 GCA_937936675.1 uncultured bacterium | reverse complement strand
TAATCGATTGGATTTTGATTTTCATCTGTAATTACTTCATGAAACGCAAATCCTGTAATCATATTTGAAAACAGGAATTCGTAATCACTTGTTGTTAGCGCCCCTATATTGTCTTCCGGTTGCTCCGAAGAATTTAAATTATATATTTCATTCATCTAAAATTTAATTCACTTATTTTAAGTCTCGAAATCTGAATATTCCAACCATAGTTCATCGGGAATTCTTCACCACTCTATTATCGAATAAATAAATTAAATATTTAACTAAATTTATATATCAAAATACTCGACCATTTCGGAACCGAACGAGCGAATATGCGTTTAATAATAGAGTAAAAACTAGTAATACAACGATATTAGTATAGACCGAAGAAAGGGGAGCATTGCGCCAAAGAACGCTTAAGAATGCTTCCACCGACCAATATGTCATTGTTGCTTTTGAACCGGTCTGCATCCATTCCGGCATAAACTGAATCGGGAACCATGAGCCGCCGAGAGCCGACATAACTAATATCAAAAGCATACTTACACCGTTTGCTTGGCTCGCAGTTTTCGTTGTAGCCGTAATTATCATTGCGAATGATACCGCCGCCATTGCCGATACGATTATTACAATCATCAAATTGAAGAAATTTGAAAATATATCGATATCAAAAAATAACCATGAGAAAACAAATAATACTAATAACTGAAACACACCGAGCATTGTAGAATAAATATATTTACTCCACAGAATATCTGCTCTCGAAACGCTCATACAAAGAAGCCGCTTTAGTGTACCTTCCTGCTTTTCTTCAAAAAGGGAAGTGGCAGCTCCGGTAATTGAAAAGAGCAAAAACATCATCGCCCATCCGCCCACCGAACGTGTCAATCCCGGATTGGAAATTTCTTTACCCACTAACTGCTCGTTATCAAACTGAATAATATTACCCATAAAATTTGCTTCGGCACTTGTATCGGCAGAACTACTGAATAAGGAGGATGAGTCTATTTTCGTAAGGTCTTGCATAAAAGAATCTGAATCAACTCCGAAATACTTCGTAACGGTGCGTGTCATATCCCGATAAAAACGTGCTGTACTATCACTGCCAATATAATTAATAGCTTTTCTTTTCAATATGATTGGCATCACTTTAGGAACTTGTGTCATAATGGTCTGCTGCATCGCTCCCTGAACGATTGCCGATTCGATCTCGTTCTTTGGATCATAATAAAACTTAAATTTTAGAGCTGATGATGTATCGAGGAAAAAGTCTTTCGGCATTACGATTGCCGCCATTATCTTTCCTCCTCTTACAAATTCCTTTGCCGATTCTTCATCAAATAAAACTGAATCTTTGCTATCGGCGGGTAGATATTTTTTTATCATTCTAAGGGATTTGGATGTATCGAGTTTCGATTCAATTAAATCGGCTACTGCTGAATTGCTATTATTGACGAGTATGATATTAGTTTTGCCCCTAGGTCCGCTCCCCTTACCTCCGAAAACATTGCCGAAAATAATAATTAGCAACATCGGTACTACAAAAGTTAATATCACGGCAGGTTTATCATTAAGAAATCTGATAATATCTTTTATCACTAAGTGGTATATATTTTTCAATCTCTTAAGCTCCTTCCGGTTAAATTAAGAAAAACGTCTTCTAATGTGGCTCGGCTTACTTGAACGAATTCGTTATGAATCCCTTCATCTTCTAGTCTGATAAAAGTCTTTGAGTGCTGTTTATATTTATCATTAACTATTAGCTCATAATAAAAATCGTGCTCGGAAATTATTCCCATATCACTTATGGCAGTAATTTTATCTTGCGTAAAAGCAGTTTTCTGAATTTTTATTGTTTCTTTTTGCTCGAGCATATTGATCAGATCGACAAGCGTTCCTTGAGCAATAATTTTACCGTTATCGATAATTGCAAGACGTGAGCAGAGCCGCTCGGCTTCTTCCATATAATGTGTAGTATATAAAATTGTTTTGCCTTCTTTATTCAAATCGTGAAGCATCTCGAAAATTGCGTTGCGTGATTGAGGGTCAACTCCCACAGTCGGCTCATCGCATAATATTATATCGGGATTATGAAGAAGACTGACTGCAAGATTAATTCTCCGCTTCATCCCTCCCGAAAAATCCTTCACCTTATCTTTCTTCCTATCGGTCAATTGAACCAATTCCATCACTTCATTAATTTTTTTCTCTAATTCATTTCCTTTGAGATCAAAAATGCTTCCGAAAATTTTTAGATTTTGATAAGCGGTGAGTTCGAGATAGAGCGCAATCTCTTGCGGTACGTAACCGATTTTTTTTCTTAGCTGTGTGTTCTCGATTGTTATATCTTCTCCATCAATCGAAACGTTTCCGAGCTCCGGTTCTAGATATCCTATGATTGTATTAATAAGTGTTGTTTTGCCTGCTCCATTTGGTCCTAGGAGTCCAAAAAATTCTCCCTTTTCTATATCTAAGGAGATATTATCTAATGCTGTAAGACTTCCAAAAGACTTTGTAATGTTTTTGATTTTTAACATAGCAACCGATTTTAATTGAGAAAACAATATAATAAAAGAAGATAATTATTAGACGCAGGCTCTTTAAGATAGTTATGCTAATTCCGAAATAATTTTAATTCATTAATTCATATTCGTAAGAGGCAAATTAGCTATATTAGACATTCAAAAAAAATAATGAATAAATGAGCATAAATGTAACACCTGTAATATTAACTGCATCGGAACTAGAAGTCCATTACGGCGAAAATATTATTCTTGATAAAGCATCTCTTAGCATTCATGAAGAAGATAGGATCGGACTTGTAGGAAGAAATGGAGCAGGTAAATCGACATTCTTAAAAATTATTTCCGGCGAACAAATTCCTGATAGCGGAAAAGTAGCGAAGAGGAAAGACCTCCGCATCGGTTTTCTTTCGCAGGAATTTTCTCTCAATGAATCCGGAACTGTATTCGATAATATTCTTGATGGCGCAGAGCATATCAGGAAACTTGTTGCCGAATATGAAGCATTAGATCCGCATGCAGAAGACCGTCATATAATAGAAGAAAAAATAAGTCTTCTCGATGGCTGGAATCTCGAACGCAATATCGAACTGATAATAAAATCACTTAACGCTCCCGAAGCAGATAGGCAAATAAGATTACTTTCGGGCGGCGAGAAAAGAAGAGTGGCTCTCTGCCGTGCTCTTATTTCACATCCCGATCTATTAATCCTTGATGAACCTACTAATCATCTCGATACCGATTCGATTGAGTGGATCGAAAACTTCCTCTCCGGATATAAAGGTACTTGTATATTCGTTACTCATGATAGATATTTTTTGGATCGAATTGCAGATAGAATTGTGGAACTCGCAAACGGTACTTTTTATTCGCATCAGGGCAACTATACCGATTACCTTGTAAATAAAGCCGAGCGGCAGGCAATAAAAGAATCGGAAGAACAGAAGCGACAAAATTTTCTTAGACGAGAATTAGAATGGGTGATGAGAGGTCCGCGTGCCCGCCGCACTAAAGCCAAAAGCCGCTTAGATCAATATCATGAAATAGCTTCACAAAAAGATATCGAAACTGAAATTGATGTTGAGCTTATCATTCCGCCTGCGCCTCGTCTCGGCAATAAAGTAATTGAACTTAAAAATCTTGGTGTGGAACTAGGAGGCAAAAAATTATTCGATAATCTTAATTTCCTTTTTGATCCAAAAAGAAAACTCGGTATCGTAGGCAAAAATGGAGTAGGGAAAACAACACTCCTTAAATTGATACTCGGTCAGATACAAAATTATAAAGGCAAAATCGATATAAGCGAAAATGTGGAATTTAATTATGTCGATCAATCTCGCATTTTACTCAATGACGAAGATACCGTAATTAAAGCTATCGGCGAAGGGAGCGAATCGATAAAGTTCGGTAATTCGCAAATAAGCATCTGGACTTACCTAAGGAGATTTCTTTTCACCGATGATAGAATTAATACTTTCGTGGGGAGACTCTCGGGCGGTGAAAGAAGCCGTTTAATGCTCGCAAAAATTTTGAAGAAGGGGGGTAATTTTTTAATCCTCGATGAACCTACAAATGATCTTGATCTCCCAACCCTCCGAATACTTGAGGAAGCGATAATCAATTTTGATGGATGCGTAGTAGTAGTAAGCCACGATCGATATTTCCTTAACCGAATCTGTAATGGAATACTTGCGATTGAAGAAGATGGTAAAACTTTTTTTAATGAAGGCAATTACGATTATTATCTTGAGAAAAAGGCAATACGCAATAAAGAAAACGAACAGCCCAAAGCCGTAATCAAAAAAGAAGATACAAGAATAAAACCTTCGGTAAAAAAACTTACTTGGAAAGAAAATAAAGAACTAGAGATGATGGAAGAAAATATTCTCGCAGCAGAGGCGGAGGTCGAGAGAATTGAAGCAATTTTTACCGCACCCGATTACCACATAAAATATGCGGCGATGACTAATGAATTAACTGCAGAGCTCAATCAAGCTAAAGAGAAAGCAGACCAGCTATATAAACGTTGGGAGGAACTAGAGGCAATCAAACGAGGCGAATAGTAAA
>CALDDL010000068.1 GCA_937936675.1 uncultured bacterium | reverse complement strand
TTCTCTACCGAATAAATCTTTCCCGGGAATTTTCCAATCTAAATTTTTTCCATACGTATCGATATATTCTTTTGATCTTTTACAAATCGCTTCAACTTCTTCAGGATACTCTTTTCTAAATTCTTCTAATTCTTCTTCGAAACTATTCTTATCAAAAAAGTATTTAACATTATTTCTATTAATAAAATAATCTGCTAATTGATTTATTGTATCTTCATTATCCTTTTTAAAATTAATCTGAGAAGAATCAATTAATTTTAACAATTCCGAATCAGTTACTAATCGATCTCTTGGAATCGAATCAGCTGATTTTTCTATTTCCTGAGAATAACTAACCGAAGCGGTAAGAAAAATAATAATGAATAGAAGTAGGTATTTATAATATTCTTTCATTTCAGTAATACAAATTTTTTAGTTATTATTTGATTGCCTGCTTGAAGAGTATAAAAATATACGCCATTTGATAAGGTATAGTCGATAGCTGAAAAGTGAACTTGATAAAGTCCGGGTGTTTGTTCACTATTTACAAGTTCAGCCACTTTTTTACCTAAAAGATCAAATACCTGCAAGGTAACATGAGAACTTTTTGCAATTTGATAAACTATTTTTGTAGTAGGATTGAAAGGATTCGGATAGTTTTGTTCTAAACGAAATTCATTTATTATAGGTTCATTTTCTACTGAAGTTATTTCTTCAAAAACGGCAGTAATGGAATAATCTTTATCCATTAAAATAGAAATTGGATTTTCTGTACCACTAATCATTCCGCCCCATTCTTTAAATCGCCATCCGGAATTTGGAATTGCTGTTAGATTAATAGTAGAACCTTCAAGATAAACTCCGCCCGATGGATTAAAATCTACTTTTCCCGAGCCACTATTCCAGATATTTATTGAGTATAAACCTTTATTCACATCCCAATTTGGTCCGGTATTCTTATCATTCATTGGGATATTTAAAATAGGTTCAGTTGATAATTGATCAGCACCTATATCCTTTGGATTAATTCTCGACTGCCCATCGATATCAAAATTTATAAAATCATATATACCCTCAGCTACTCCAATGATTGGACTGTTGGTAAGTGGTCTCCAGATTCCATCGGAAGCCATAGCAAGTTTGGGATCTTTAATTTCTATCCCATCCGGTTTTTCAATTCCTAGTTTAGTACTGCTTATAATATTCCCTTGATAAAAGAAATTTTCGGGAGGAGTGGAGATGTAGAACACCTGGGAGTCGGATAAGACTACATTATTAGCAATGATTGAATTTTTAGGAGCTAAATCCTGCTTAGAATCACTCTCTTTTTTAGAACCAATTAAAAAAGATATCTTACAGTTTACGATTGTATTAAAAGCAACAAGAGCACTATCAACTTGAAAATAACCATTTAAAGGAGTATCCCTTAATCCATTCATCATCACAATTGCAGCTCGCCATTCTGCAGGATTACCATCGAGATCTTGAAAATAATTATTATATACTTTATGACCTGCAGCAATAATTCTAACACCGCTTGTCAATGGTTTATTATTACCAAAAAAGAAATTACCATATACGGAACAATTATCCCCATGTCTTAAAGTTAAGCCACCTTCACATTCATAAAAAGTATTGTATCGATAGATATTTTCATCACTTTTATTAGAGATAATTTCAATCTCACCATTACATCTTTCAAAGTAATTATTTTCTACTGTAGTTTTAAAACTATAAATAGAGGTATTGCTATCACCAATACGGATTGTTTCTCCCCCATTTATACCAAGATCGGGTCTAAAACCAAAATAGTTATGATCAATTCTATGATAATTGGGAACAGTAGATTTATCCAACCAAATTACTAATGTTGTTCCTGAATGAGTTTTGCCTTTAATATAACAGTGATCGACTCTATTATTTGTGCCATAAATAGAGATCCATTTATAATCAGTAGAATTAGAAGAAGGGTTATAATCAATTATAGCGCAATTTGTTACTCTGCAAAAATTAGCATAGCTGCTGCTATTTCTAAATTCTATAACTGCCCCACTGGAGCTATAACCGCCATAAAATCGAAGTCCATCTACGGTAAGATAAGATCCTTTAATTCTAAGAGTAGAATAGCCATTTAGAATAACTTGCCCCGGTTCTTCGGCAATTAAATAAATATTTGCTGATTCTGTTCCATTACCATCAAAAACTATTTTTTGGTTGTTCCAGATTCCCTTCTGCATTATTAATGTATCGCCGGGTGAAGCATTTTTCATAACTGAAGATATTTCAGATGCTGATTTTACTATGTATCTTTTTGCCTCGGTCATATTTGTAAAAATGATGAGACAGAGTGCAATGTATAATAATATGTATTTCCTAGATCGGAAGAGCACACGTCTGAACTCCAGTCACATTCCTTTATCT
>CALDDL010000067.1 GCA_937936675.1 uncultured bacterium | reverse complement strand
TAAAAAAAATTAAATGAAACAGGGTCAAATTTTATATACAAATAAGGCGAGATGTAAAGATTGTTATCGCTGCCTAAGAAACTGTCCGGTGGATGCTATAAGCATGAGAGACGGGCAGGCTTATGTCGAGATTGATAAATGTATTCTTTGCGGCACTTGCATTAAAGAGTGTCCGCAGAATGCTAAACAGTTCAGACGAGATATTGATAAAGTAAAGTTTTATATAAGGGAAGGGGAAAATGTTGCCGTATCTCTTGCTCCGTCTTTCCCTGCCATTTTTGAAGAGTGGGAGACAGAAAGAATCCCCACCTTGTTAAGAAAACTAGGTTTTTCTTATATCGCTGAAACTGCCGAAGCGGCGTATTTCGTTGCAAAGGAATCATCTAAAATATTTGCTGAAAATAAAAGCGGACTTTGTATCGGCACCGCATGTCCATCATTTGTTCAGTATATAGAAAAATATAATCCTGAATTAATAAAAGATTTATTACCTATCACCTCTCCAATGATAGCACATGCAAAAAGATTAAAATCAAAGCTCGGCAAAGATACTAAAGTAGTTTTCGTTGGTCCCTGCCTTGCAAAAAAGCATGAAGCAGAAAGAGAAGAATATGCCGGTTTGATTGATACCGTACTTACCTTTACCGAACTGCTCGAATGGATTGAAGAAGAGAAGATCGATTTCCGACTTTTAGAGCCGGGAGATTTTGATGAAGCCGCCTCTAAAGATGCACGTCTTTATGCTTTATCGGGTGGTATGGCTAAGACTGCCGAACTCCAAACCGATAATCTTAATTCATCTGTTTATTCGGTGAGTGGATTTGAAAGAATTGATGACGCTATTCGTTCATTTAAAGATACTAAAGAAAAAATTTTTGTTGAGCCACTTGTTTGTTCGTCGGGATGTATTAATGGTCCCGGACTTCCCAATACTAAATTAACTTTCGCACGCAAAGAGAGTGTGATTAATTATGCTAAGAATAAGTTAGATACTTCCGAATTTATACCCGAACAGATTGTTAATCTTAAGACATCATTTAATAATAATTTAGTTATAATCGACCGGGACTATACCGATGAACAGATTCGTCATATTTTTGAACTTACAGGCAAAGCAAATCCTGAAGATCAATTAAACTGTCAGGCATGTGGATTCGATTCATGTCTCGATAACGCAAAAGCAATCCTTAATGGTATGGTGGAAATTGAGTCATGCATTCCATTTATGAAACGGCTAGCAGAGCAGAGGACAGATAAGGTAATTAATACATCGCCTAATGGAATTGTAGTCCTTAATAAAGAATTAGAAATTATTCATGCGAACCCTGCATTCAAAAAATTCTTTATGTGTAATAATTCCATTATCAATAAAAGAATTTCTTACTTAATGGATCCCGAACCATTTATTAAGTTAAGAGAGGGTGATGAAGATAAAATTGAAATCAATACCACCCACACAAATTATAATTTAGTTTGCCGTCAGATTATTTATAAGCTCAAAGATGAAGAGCAGATCGTAGGTATATTTGTTGATATTACAAAAAATCTTGCAGATGTGGAAAAATTAGATTCACTTCGTAAGAAAACAATAATGCAGGCGGAGGAACTCCTAGAGCATCAAATCACTATGGCGCAGCAGCTTGCAAAACTTCTCGGCGAAAGCACCGCAAAAGGGGAAGAACTTGTAGAAAATCTTGTTAAACTTACCGATGACGAGAAATATAAAAACGCCGGTAAAAAAAATAGTTGGAAATGGGATACATCCACACAGAAATAATTACAGAACAGATCTCCAAAAAGGTTAATAAACCTAATGGAGATGTAACGGGTAACTACAGAGATAATACCTCTACCATTCATTTTCTTTGTGATGGAGTCGGCTCAGGTCTTAAAGCAAATCTCGCAGCTACAATGACAATTTCGAGAATGAAGGAGATGGTCTCTTCAGGTTTTACTCTTAGACAGACTTTCGGTTCGGTAATTAAAACAATGGAAGACGCTCGTGCTAAGGATCTGCCTTGTGCTTTCTTTTCTTCTGTCAGAATATTGAATGATGGTATCGCATCTGTATTTACTTACGATATGCCGGAACCAATATTTGTTGCAAAAAGATATTCCACTTTATTAAAAGGGATGACTCATCAATTCGGAGATGGTGTTGTAAATGAATGGAATTGCTCACTTGCTATCGGCGAAGGACTTTTATTAATGAGTGATGGTATAACTCAGGCAGGACTTGGGAAAGGTCTTCCTCATGGATGGGGGAGTGAGAACGTTAATAAGTTTGTTTCCGAATGCCTTAAGAATGGTGCTAAAACTATCGAGCTTCCAAAGCTTATAATTGATGAAGCATATAAATATTGGCATAAGGAACCGGGAGATGATCTGACTGTTTCTCTTGTTCAATGCAGAAAGGGAAGAGTAGTCAATCTTTTCAGCGGTCCTCCTGCTAATCCCGAAGACGATTTTAATATAATCTCAAAATTCCTTTCTAATGAAGGTCTTAAAATTGTATGCGGTGCTACTACTGCAAAGTTGACTGCAAAAGTACTTAATAAAGAATTTGAGATCAACCCAAGTTTTAACAGTATGATTGCCCCGCCCGATTATTCCATCGAAGGAATAGATTTGGTTACCGAAGGTGCCGTTACGCTTAATCAACTTTATAATGTTTGGGAAGAAGACTTTTCTAAGTTTGAAAAAAATAGTCCCGTTACTGAATTATATTCCATGCTCAATGGCGCAGATAAAATAAATATCTTTCTTGGGAAGTCAATTAATCCCGCAAGCGATGATATCAGCTTTGTTCAAAGTGGTATTCTCACTCGTCAAAGAATCATCCCCCTTATCATCAATAGACTCAAAGAAGATGGCAAATTAGTAAACATAATTGAATTCTAATTGCTCACAATGTAACTTCTTTTTTAAAGTATCAAGACTAATTCGTATTTTTATGAATTCAATTTGGAAAAGAGATGAAATTTTTAAAATTTATTTTATTATTTATTATGTTTTCAATTATGACAAATGCTCAGAGTATTAAATCCCCTAACGGAAATTTGGAATTAACTTTCGCTCTTAAATCCGATGGTGCTCCTATTTATCATCTCACATATAAAAATAAAGATGTAATAAAGGAAAGTGCGCTAGGGCTTATTCTTAAAGAGTCAGGTGAGATGACATCAAACTTTGAAATCGATAAAAGTGAAACAAAATCTTTTGATGAATCTTGGCAGCCCGTTTGGGGAGAACAAAAATCTATCAGAAATAATTATAATGAACTCTCCGTTTCGTTAGTACAGAAAGAGCATGGCAGTAGAACTTTAATTATCCGTTTTCGATTATATGATGATGGACTAGGGTTCAGATATGAATTTCCTAATCAGCCGACCCTTTCATATTTTATCTTGAGTGATGAAGTAACAGAATTTTCTTTAACGGGCGATCATAAAACATTTTGGATTCCCGGTGATTATGATACTAATGAATATCTTTATACTACTTCTAAATTAAGTGAAGTGGACGCTTCAATTTCTAAAGAAATGGTGGAAGTAAGTACTCGTCATTTTGTTTCTCCGAATTTAGTTCAGACCCCATTAATGATGAAGACCGATGAAGGACTTTATATAAATATACATGAAGCTGCTTTAGTTGATTATCCGGCTATGAATCTGATGATTAATAAAGAAAGTTTTAAACTTACTTCTCACTTAGTCCCTGATGCAGTTGGTAATAAAGCGTATCTTCAAACACCTTGCACCTCTCCATGGCGGACAGTTATTGTAAGCAATAAAGCAACCGAAATTTTAGCTTCTAAATTAATCCTGAATCTCAATGAACCAACTAAGTATGAAGATATTAGTTGGATTAAACCGATGAAGTTTATTGGTATTTGGTGGGAAATGCACACGGGGACACATTCTTGGAATTATGGCGATCATCCTAATATTAAGTTAGATGGATTTGATTGGTCATCGGTTAGTCCAAATGGGAAGCACGGGGCTACAACAAAGAGAGCTAAAGAGTATATCGATTTTGCCTCTAAAAATGGTATTGAAGGTTTGCTTATTGAAGGTTGGAATGTAGGTTGGGAAGATTGGTTCGGTGCTTGGAAAGAGGAAGTCTTCGATTTCGTTACTCCTTATCCTGATTTTGATATTAAAGAAGTATCCGATTATGCACAGAGTAAGAATGTTCAATTAATTATGCATCATGAAACCTCTGCCTCGGTTACTAATTACGAAAGGAGAATGGAAGATGCTTATGAATTGATGAATAAATATGGTTATAATGCACTAAAGACCGGTTATGTCGGAAGGATTATTCCGAGAGGTGAATATCATGACGGTCAATGGATGGTTAATCATTATATCCGTGTTGCGAAGAAAACTGCCGAATACAAAATTATGCTTGATGCTCATGAACCGGTCAGACCCACGGGTCTTCATCGCACATATCCGAATTGGCTAGCCAGCGAAGCCGCTAGAGGAAATGAATTTAATGCTTGGTCTATCGGAAATAAACCGGAACATGAAACAATTCTTCCGTTTACTCGTTTAATGGGCGGTCCTATGGATTATACTCCGGGCATCTTTGAAGTTAAAATTAGCCACTATTTTCCTGAAAAAAACTTTCAAGTGCATACAACTTTAGCTAAACAATTAGCTCTTTATGTTACTATGTATAGCCCAATTCAGATGGCTGCCGATTATCCCGAAAATTATGAAAAATATCAGGATGCTTTTCAATTTATAAAAGATGTGGCTGTGGATTGGGACGATACTAAGATACTAGAAGCAGAGCCAGGAGATTACATAACGATTGCACGCAAAGCTAAAGGGAAAGAGGATTGGTTTATCGGTGCTATTACTGATGAAAATTCCAGAAATGCCGAAATATCATTCAATTTCTTAGAAAAAGGAAAAAAATACCTTGCATCTATCTATATGGATTCCGATAATGCACATTGGGAAAAGAATCCGATATCTTATAAAATTGAAAAATATTTAGTTGATTCAAATTCCATTACTAAAATTAAATTAGCTAATGGCGGCGGAGCAGCTATTTCTATCTCTCCGGCTTCGGAACAAGAATTAAAAGAATTTAAAATGATTAATTGATTATGATATTTTATTGTTAATTTTAATAGATACAAAAATAAAGATACCTTAAACCTTAGAGACCTATTTACGAAATGGAAGATTTTGTTCAAAATAATAAGTTGATTTTATTAGGAAAGCTTACAGCCGGGCTTCTTCATGAAATTAGAAATCCACTTACAGCTATCAAATTAAATCTCGATTATATGAAAATGTATGAAAATGATTTATCTGATGAAATGTCAGAATCGATAGTTTCTTCACTCGAAGCTTTTGATAGAGTAAATTTTATAATTTCCGATTTATTGGATTTTACACGAAAATCGATGGAGCCTGCGAAGGTATCGGATATTAATGAAATAACTTCCCGCTCAATCGATATCCTTCACGTTAATGCCGATAAAAAAAATATTCTTTTCGTTACAGAATTGGATAAAGACCTTCCTCATATATTCTTAAATGAAAATAAAATTCTCCAAGTATTTCTGAACTTAATAAACAATGCCATCGAGGCTTCAGAAGAAAAAAGCAAAATAATAATCAGAACTTCTAATCATTGTAATAATAATGGAGACGGTCTTCATTGGGAAGTGGAGGATTTCGGTTGCGGTATAAAAGAATGTGATAAACAAAAAATATTGGAAGGTTTTTTTACTTCCAAACAAACCGGCAGCGGAATCGGTTTAACCGTGTGTAAAAGATTGCTCGATGAAATAGGCGCTGAGTTTGGTTTTGATTCAGAGGTTGGTCGTGGTTCTAAGTTTTTTATTAATTTTAATAAATCTAATTAAGCGGATTAAGTATGCAATATAAGATATTAATTATAGATGATGATGATTTAGTCTCCTCTTCCTTGAAAAAAATCCTAGTCAAATTAAATTATGAAGTGCAGACATGTCTTGATGCCGGTGAAGCACAAAAGCTTGTAAATGAATTTCAACCCGATGTAGTTCTATTGGACATTTACCTTACTACTCATAACGGAATAGATATACTAAAACTTATTAAAAAATTAAATCCCGATATTCCGGTGGTTATGATTACCGGATATGCAGACGTAAAGATTGCGGTAACATCAATAAAGGCAGGTGCATTCGATTTTCTTCTTAAGCCGATTGATATTGAGCAATTAGCTTTAATTCTCTCAAAAGCTACAGAAAATATACGCCTCCGAAATGAAGTAAGTAGATTGAATTTGATTCTCGAAGGCAATGAATTAACTAAGGAATTTTTCGGTATTTCCACAAAGATACAGAAACTGATTAATGCTGTAGAAAAATTAGCGATGAGCGGCGATACTACAATTCTTCTTGAAGGAGAAACGGGAACAGGAAAGGAAGAATTTGCAAAATTTATCCATCAGCACAGCCCTAGAAAAAATGCTCCTTTTATTACAATTAACTGCGCTACAATTCCGAGAGAGCTTGCCGAGAGTGAACTTTTTGGACATGAGAAGGGTGCTTTTACGGGTGCCGCTCAAAAAACTAAACTCGGTAAGTTTGAACTTGCTAATGGCGGCACTCTCCTCCTTGATGAAATTGGCGAGCTTGGTCTCGATATGCAGGTGAAACTTCTTAGAGTTTTGCAGGAAAGAAAATTTTACCGTCTCGGCGGCGAAAAAGAAATAAGTGTAAACGTTAGAATACTTGCAGCTACAAATAGAAATCTAGAAGAAGAATCTAATGAAGGCAGATTTAGACAAGATTTATACTATCGATTAAATGTGGCTAAAATAAATATTCCACCAATCCGTGAGCGTAAAGATGATATCGCATATATTGCCTATTCATTTTTAACCGAGTATTCAAAAAAATTCGGCAAGACTATTTCCGGATTCGAACCCGCCGCTTTAGAATTAGTTAAGAATTATTATTGGAAGGGAAATATACGTGAATTAAGAAATGTAATGGAACGTGTAGTTCTACTTTGCGAAGAAAGCAGCATCAAAGAACATCATTTCGGTTTCTTGCTTGATAGTAAGAGTGTAGATGATGCATCCGGAGACCATTTTATGCTTCAAATCCCTCCAAAAGGGGTTAAAATAGATATCGTAGTAAAAGAACTTATCCTAAAAACATTAAAAATTACTAATGGTAATCAGGTGCAAGCAGCCAAGATTCTCGGACTTTCACGCTCTAAACTCCGTTATAGAATGGAGCAGTTGGGTATCGAAGTAAGCAAGCAGGTTGGCTAATCTATTACATTTGCTAAGCTTTAACAGTTTCCTTCAGAAGCTTTGGCAACATTATAAATTTACTAAGGTTTTTTATTTGCCACGCTTTAACATGTCTCACAGTTAGTTTTTGTTCATGTTTGATTGGTTAATATTCCTCAACTGGTAATTTTTGACCTGTAATTTTTACTCCAATGGCACTTTTCGCTAAACTATGCGTCTTATTATACGATAATAAGGTGGCATTAGTTTTGCTAATTTAATATAAAAAGCGGCATTGAGATGAACATAAGTGTTATTAAAGAGGATAGCTTTAGAAGAATTTTGATTGTTGATTCTGAAGCTGCAATTACAAAAGAAATTCTTGTAAAAGAAAATTCTACCGTTCTTCGCGACTTAAATAGTATTTTATATGCAGCCGCACGTCTTAAATGCCGAAGATGGATTAATAAAGGAAAAAAGTTATTTCTATAAATTTAAAACCCTAAGCCCTCTAGACCAATCTAATAAAAAAGCCGTTTCATTGAAGCGGCTTTTCCTTTGAAAGGCGTTATCTCAATAATTTATTACTTTCAGGACAAGGTTTATTAGGTCTTCTCTTTCGTAAGGTTTAGATAAATAATGGTCGAAACCTTCTCCCATTAATTTTTTATCATCATGTAAAAGTGCGTAACCGGTTAGTGCAATTAACGGTACTTTTCGATAGTGTTCAATTTTTTTTATTTCATTTGCTAAATCGAGCCCCGTAGGTCCTGCTCCAAGATTAATATCTATTAGCACCGTCTCATACATATTAGTTTTAATTTTTTCTATTGCCTGGTCGTAATTAAGTGCCGTGTCCACGTTACAAACCTTTCGCAAAAATAGATTTACTAATTCATTATTTAGAGGATTATCTTCTACACTTAATACTCTTGGTAAGGGACGTTCTTTTGGCGGAGCTGTTTTTTTACTTATTTCTCGATTAAATCGGAACGCTTTTGTTGTTAAGTTTGGTATTGATGATACTCCGGGTAAAATAATAGAAAATTCTGAACCAACATTTATTTTACTATTAACTTTTATATCTCCCTTCATTAATAGAGCCATCTTCTTTGCTACTGCAAGTCCTAATCCATTACCTTCAAAATTTCTTCTGATACCTTCAGAAATTTGTCTAAATTCTCTGAATATCTTTTGTTGGTCGGAGGAATCGATTCCTATTCCGGTATCAATAATTTTTACAATTCCATTAACTTCATTTAATTCATTTCTTTCTGATGATATTTGTATAGTTATTGAACCTTCATTTGTAAATTTAAGAGCATTATCGGTGATGTGCATCAATATCTGCTTAAATAAAGTCTCATCTATCATTACGTTTATTTCTTCATCGATAACATCGAAGCAGAAATTAAGGTTTTTTTCAGCTGCCATTTTATCATAATTCACAAGGAGATAGCGAGTAAAAGAAGCTAAGTTACATTCACTAAGCGTAATGGGAAAAGTACCCGATTCTATTTCAGATAAGTTTAATACCGAATTTAATGTTACTAATAACCTCTTGCCCGATTTAAGAATTTTATCAACTATTTCAATGTGGTCTTCTTCTATTAATTCATCTCGTAATAAACTTGAGAAACCGATAATACCGGTCAATGGTGTTCTAAGTTCATGACTCATATTAGAGAGGAGGTTGGATTTTAATTTACTCGCCTCTTCGGCTGTATCCAATGCTCTCTTTAGTTCAAACTCCATCTCTTTACTATTCGTAATATCATCTTTTATTGCAAGAATGTGCTGGATTTCGCCATTGTCGTTTTTAATAGGAGTAATAACACAATGTTCCCAATAATAATCGCCATTCTTTTTCTTATTCTTAAATTCACCGTGCCAGTCTTTTCCTTCGGAAATTCTTGCCCACATCTCTCTATAATCTTCGTCTGTATGATAACCCGATTTAAGGAAGTTTGTTTTTTGACCGTAAACTTCTTCACATTCAAATCCCGTAACTTCAGAAAATTTTGGATTCGTATATTCAATCATTCCGTTCGGATCGGTAATCATTATCATTGATGAACTTTGATCTACAATTCGGGATAATTTATTGATTTGGTCTTTTACTAATTTTTTTTCACTTAGGTCTTTGATAGAAATTATTTCATAAATCTCTGATTCGTGCTCGGCATATTTTACTTTGAGTTCAATATCAAATTGAGTATTGCATTTCTTTATCCCTTTTGTTTCAAAATCGATAAAGTTTTCTTCTATTTTGGGGTCGCGGAAAATAACATCAAAAAGTTTTTCTCGGTGAGTAGGTGAAATAAAATCCAATAGAGATCGATCAATTATCTCTTCGGGAGATTTATAACCAAATAATATTCTAAATGCCGTATTGCAAATTAGTATGTTACTTTTATAAGTAACTATTATTGGTTCGGATAAATTTTCGAATGCTGTCGAATAAAGAGTATTAATAATCTCTGTACCTTTTTTTTCTATCGGATCAATATTTGTGATTTTGTTAATCTCTTTCATCTGCCTACTCATCTATACAACATGGAAGTGAAACATAAAAAATAGAACCGGTGCCTAATTCAGTATCAAACCAAATTTTGCCTGAGTTTTTCTTTAATAATTCATAGCAAAGTAAAAGCCCGAGCCCGCTTCCAGTTTCTTCGTTTGTGCCTATCGTGGAAAAATGCCGATCGAGTCTGAATAATTTTTCCTTATTCTCATTACTTATTCCGACTCCTTGGTCTTTTACCCAAATGATAATAGCACCATCAGACTTCATAGAGCCTGTTTCGATTGCACTTCCTTTAGACGAAAATTTGATCGCATTAGAAATTAAATTTCTAAAAATCGTGCTTAACATATTCTCATCAGAGTAGCAATACGAATTTATATCAATATTATTTAAAATGGTAATTTCCTTTATTCTTAAAGCAGTATTGTATAATATAATTGCACTGCTCATCTCTTCATATAAATTACATTTGACTTGCTTAAATTGCATTTGATCTATCAATACTCTGCTCCATTGAAGTAATTTATCCACCAAAGAATATATACTATCAATAGAAGTGCGCATATAATTAATGTATTCTCTTACTTCACTTTTATCCAATTGTTCGAGTGATGTAAGAAGAAGATCACTTATCCCAAGCAGCCCTTGAAAAGGACTTTTTAGATCGTGAGCTATCACAGAAATAAATAGATCCTTGCTCGTCTTATCGGCAATTAATTGCTCAATCTCTTTTTCGAGAACTTTTATTTTCTCTAAAAGAAATTTAGAATCTTTACCTTCATATTGAAGGGGATTATTTATTTCTGCTACCTGATTCTTCATCGAATTGTCTAATTATTAATATTTTTTATCTACTTGTCCCGACCTATTATCGGTAAATAAAAAAAAAACTTTAATATTTTCTAAAAGAACTAAATTAAATCAATAAACTTTCGATAATGCTTGTGATGATTAATTTACAATTGGCTAATAATATACATCAATATCTCGAAATTGATTGAAAAACGTCAGAAAATAGACAAAAAAATTAGGCACGTTAATTGAAAATAACTTCTAAACAAGAATAAGAGAGACAATGCTTCCGGAAAATATTAAAAACAAAAATATCGACTTACAAGAGATTCATTCTCTATCTGTCGATGATAAGCTCTACTATTTAGACGAAATGATGTTAATCGATAATGTAGATGAATATTGCGATTTTATCTGTTCATTAATTGAGGATGAAGATAAAGGCGTAAGAAATGCTTCGGCAATGGTTATTACTTCAAAGAAACCGACTGAAGCACCAGCAAAACTAGCTCCATTTATATCATCAAACAAAATTCAAATACGAAATCTAGTTGGAGAAGTGCTTATAAAAGTTGGCGAAGACGTAATTGATCCGCTAATTGAATATAGTATTGGGAAAAATGATGATGACCAAAAGTTTATAATAGATATTTTCGGAATGATCGGAAATGAAAATGCGGTAAGTCATATTCTTTCGGTCCTAAGTTCAAATGAAAATGATAATGTAATTCTGGCTTGTATAGAGGCACTTGGAAATATACGATATGAAGATTCAGTAGATATTTTGCTCCTTCTCTATGGCCGCAATGAACTTTATGTACCTTCGGTAGTAGAAGCCCTTGGAAAAATCGGCTCTCAGAAAGCACTTAATTTTTTAGTAGAAAAATTCCCACAAGAAGATGATCTTATTAAATACTCCATTTTAGAAAGTCTCGGAGCAATGGGTGATGTCGATACTTTCTTTTTCTTATTAGAAAAAGTAGCAGAAATTCATGGTCCGCTTGTATGGCCTCTTATTACATCACTTTTTATGTTAAAAGAAAAATTTGATCTCGATATTCCATTTGATGATAGAATGAAAAATCTTCTTATGTACACACTTCAGGAAGGAAATCCGGAACATAAAAAAATTGCTCTCTCTCTAATTAATGTTTTTAATGATAAAGACATTCTAATGACTTCACTTAAATTCCTCGGTGAAGATTATGAATTAGATGAAATAATAAAATCGAAAATGTATCGCAATACAGATTACCTTTTTGATGAATTCCCAAGAATAGTCGGTCGTAAACCTGAAAACTTATTGAGTATATTGAACCTTTTCTTAAGTGTAACAGAATACACAATTAATGAATTACCCGAACAAAGTTTTCAATTAGTTCAAAAAAGAAATATTGTTTATGCGGTAAGCGACTGTCTAAATTATCATGATGAAGAAGTAAGAAGAGCGGCGATGGAATTAATATTCTTATTGGATACCGAAAGTGCTCTTCTCTTTATAGATGCTATGATAGTTGACGAGAATTTATGGAACCGATTAAGATTATTAGAAATATTGGATAATATTTATTCTCCTGATGTAACAGGGTTTATAGAGAAATTTTCTAACGACCCTGAAGAAATGGTAAAAGAAAGGGCGGCGGAAATATTAAGTTCTAAAACTAACAATAATATTCATCCTATTTAAAGAAAAGAATATGAGCCAATTATCAGATTTTAAACTGCCTGATCTAAGTCAAACATTAGCAAGTAGTGTTCCTAAGCAACTCTATATGTCGCTTACTCTTTTTCAGGATATACGGAAATATATCTATACCAATACCGGTATTTATTTTCAGGATAATAAAAAATATCTATTGGAAAGCCGGCTTCAGCGTAGAATAAATTTTTTGGGTCTTAGGACTTATGAAGAATATTTCGCTCTTCTTAAAAGTGCCGGAAATCTAATGAGTGAAGAAAAGAAATATTTTTACGAAGCAATTACAATAAACGAAACATTCTTTTTCCGGAATCAGCCTCAATTAGATGCTATGGTTCAAACGCTATTCCCTGAAATTATAGCTAAAAAAGCAGGAAGAAGCAATAAAATAAGGGTTTGGAGTGCTGCTAGCTCTTCAGGCGAGGAAGCTTATTCTATCGCAATGGTTTTCCAAGATTTGATTAAACCAAAATATCCAAATATGGAATTGGAAGTAATCGGTACGGATATCAGTACTTCGATTGTTGCCACTGCTAATCAGGCAGTATATAAAGAATATTCAATAAGAAACTGTCCTCCATATTACCTTAAAAAATATTTTGTTAGTGGAGGAGGTACTTTTCAAGTAGTACCTGAAATAAAAAAAATGGCATCCTTCAAAATTATGAATCTTTATGATGATTTTATGATGAAGACCATGCTCAATTTCGATATCATTGTTTGCGCAAATGTATTAATATATTTTGATCAAGCATCTAAAATAAAAGTAATCTCACATCTTTATAATTCATTGAATAGAGGCGGTTACTTATTTATCGGTTATTCCGAAACATTACAAGGAATTTCAAAAGCATTCAACGTCGTTAGTTTTCCTAAAACGGTTGGATATAAAAAGGAGTAGTATTTAATGAAACGTGTAATTTTAGTGGCTGATGATTCTCCTACAATTAGGAAATTTGTTTCTGTCGCTTTGACAGTCAAAGGATATGACATCATTTCCTGCTCTGATGGTATGGAAGCATTAGAAAAGCTGCCCAATAATAAGATTGATTTATTAATAACTGACTTGAATATGCCTAATGTCGATGGCTTTGAGTTGATTAATATCGTTAGAAATAATTCTGATCTAAAGGAATTGCCGATTATAGTCCTTTCTTCTCTAGGTAGTAATGATGATATCCAGCGAGGATTAGAATGCGGAGCTAACTCTTATTTAATTAAGCCATTTGATCCAAAAAGAGTACTATATGAAGTATCTAAATATTTGAATTAAAGGAAGATAAAAATGACACCAAAAAAATTCTTAGTGGTTGATGATTCCACTACAATGCGAAGAATTGTAGCAAATTCTCTAAAAGCTATCGGCTATAATGATTTTGTAGAAGCCGGAGATGGAAGAGAAGCATTAACTAAGCTCGATGCCGATACAACAATTAATTTTATTATAACCGATTGGAATATGCCCGAAGTTTCAGGATTAGAATTAGTTCGCTCTATTCGCTCCAGTGATAAATATAATAAGCTCCCTATTTTAATGGTAACAACACGCGGTCTTAAAGAAGATATTCTTGAGGCATTACAGGCTAAGGTAAATAACTATGTGGTTAAGCCTTTTACACCTCAGATTTTACGCGAAAAGATTGATCAAATTTTAGCAAGTATTTAAGCAGGAGCACAAATGGAGTCTAAAAACAATATGGAAAATGTCTTTTCGAAATTAGGCGACTTGAAACAATTTTTCGTTTTTGGTCAAAAAATTGTACCAGTTATTCAGAAAATAATCGATTTCATGAGTGATGTAGTACCTCTTTTAGAAAATGTTAATAATTCAATTCAGGATAGCACAAGTAAAATTCCAAAAGCTTCTACACAAATTAATAGTGTTACTAGCGCTAATGAAATTGCCACGAGTGAAATCCTTGATATTATAGATGCTATGTTCCTCGATCTTTCAACCATTAAAACCGGATTGCAAGAATTAAAGAATGATGAAAATAGCGAAAAAATTAAATCACTTAATGAAGTTGTAGAAAAGATTGAAATGGATTCTTCGAGAATTACTATATCACTGCAAGTTCAAGATATTACGGCGCAACAATTAGCTTCGGTAAACCATCTAATAGATTCTGTCCAGAATAAATTATCTTCATTATTGTGTGATCTCGGAAAACAGCAAGATAGACCAATACCGGTTTTTGATCCAAATTCAGTATCAGAACAAGATAGTGATTTTGCTTTTAGTGATGGTACTTTTAATGAGAATGCACGTTATGATAGAACAACTGAAAAACAAGATTTAGTCGATTCGCTTGTTTTAGAAAATACCAAAACTTCTCAAGAAGAAATCGATAAACTTTTTGCTAAATAACGGATAATATCATGCAGAACCCTATGTTAATTGATCCTGAAATGAAGGAGATTGTTGAAAGTTTTCTCCTTGAGACTAAGGAAATTCTCGAAAAATTAGATGTTGACTTGATTGAATTAGAAAGAAAACCTGAAGACCCTGATCTACTAAATCAAATTTTCAGATCTTTCCATACAATCAAAGGCACCTCCGGATTCCTTGGTTTAGAAAAGCTGCCTCAGGTTACTCATAAATGCGAAGATATACTGAATAAATTAAGAAAGGGTGAAGCTAAACTTGATACCGCTTTAATGGATGCTATTATTGATGGTTATGATAAAATAAAAGAATTATTGGCAAAGATCGAAGATGACCAAAATGAAGACCTAGATATTACCGAAGTTACTGAAATGCTACTACGTGTAATTGACAAGATGAATAATGGTGCTAAAATCGATGAAGATGATTCTCTTCCTGATTTTAAGGATTTTCAAAATATCCAAAAAGAAGAAAATAAAATCGAATTAGAACCAGAAACAGTATCTGATTCTCAATTATCAGAATTAGAAGAGGTATCGGAAACAAAAGTTGAATTTGAAAATCAGCCTGAAGTAATTACCCAGCAAGTCAAGACTCCCGAAATTAAAGAACATCATCATGAAGTAGCCGCAAAAACAAGTGAAAGTAAGAAGGCTGATAATACAATAAGAGTGGATGTAAATAGATTGGATGCACTCTTAAATATAGCTTCCGAAATTGTTCTTGGACGCAATAGATTAGCGCAAGTTAATTCACTCTTTTCCTTAGAATATGAGGGGACTAATTATGCTAAGAATCTTGCCGATGCGACAAAGCAAATCGATTTAATGACTACTGAATTGCAGCTTGTGGTAATGAAACTAAGAATGGTTAAAATCGGGAAAATCTTTAATCGATTCCCTAGAGTTATAAGAGATTTGTGCAAAGAATTAAATAAAGAAGCCGAACTCACGATCTTCGGTGAAGATACCGAAGTGGATAAAAACTTAATTGAAGAAATTAATGATCCGCTTGTTCACTTGATTCGTAATTCTGTGGATCACGGAATTGAACTGCCGGAGGTAAGAGAAAAGAATGGTAAACCTAGAAAAGGATCGGTCGTTCTCTCTGCCGAACATGAAGGTAATAATATCGTAATCAGAATTAAAGATGATGGTAAGGGTATTAATCCTGACGTTATTAAAGAAAAAGCAATTCAGAAAGGTTTTCTATCAAGAGAGAAAGCAAAAGAATTAACAAAGCAGGAGATTTACAACTTAATTTTCCATCCCGGATTTTCTACTGCCGAAGTAGTTACTAATGTTTCCGGTAGAGGCGTTGGTATGGACGTTGTGAAAACTAACGTTGCCAAACTGCGTGGCTCTATATCCGTAGAATCCGAAGTAGGTGTAGGTTCTACAATTATACTTAAATTACCTCTTACTCTTGCTATTATTTCGGGAATGATTGTTAAAGCTGTTGGACAAACGATGGTCGTACCACTTCATTCTGTTATCGAGGTTATTCGAGTCAATAAGGATAAGATCGAAACCATTAGAGGAAATGAAGTAGTAAATTTGCGGGATACCGTTCTACCAATAATTGATTTGAAGCATTTACTTGATGGCGTTATCAATGGTGAAAGAAATGAAAACGAATGGCAGTATATAGTAGAACTAGGAATTGGTGAAAAAAGATTTGGTATTAAAGTGGATGAATTAGTTGGTCAGCAGGAAGTTGTTATCAAATCACTTGGAGATTATCTCGGTAAAATTGAAGGGATTGCCGGCTCTACTATTATGGGAGATGGAACAGTTGTTATTATTCTTGATATTAATGAACTTCTAAATAAATTGGAACTCAGTCTTGTTGAATAAAATTTCGGTTGTAATTGTAGATGATTCCGCCTTTATGCGTAAATCGCTTTCTATTATGCTAGAAAGTGATCCTGATATAAAGGTAGTTGGCACTGCTCGTAACGGGCTAGATGGCTTCGAAATGATTAAAAAATTAAGACCCGATATCGCCACTCTGGATATAGAAATGCCAATTATGGATGGGCTTACAGCATTAAAGAAAATTATGGCTGAATGTCCCACCTCTGTTTTAATGGTCAGTTCACTTACTACCGAGGGAGCGGATTCTACTCTTAAAGCTCTTGAACTTGGAGCTGTTGATTTTATCCCTAAAGAATTATCCTACGTGAATATTAATATCACTAAGATTAAAGAAGATTTAATTCAGAAAGTAAAAGAAATTGTAAAACAGCGACAATTAAATGATAGGTTAAAAAGACTTCGTGCCCTGAGCCGACCGACATCCGTCAATATTCCCGCAGCTGCAATGGCTGATATTCCGCGTATCGGTTATAAGGCGGTAGCTCTTGGTATCTCCACCGGCGGACCATTATCGCTTCAAAAGATTTTACCTGTACTTTCTGAAAAAATAAAAATCCCTATTTTTATTGTTCAGCACATGCCTCCTCGTTTTACTAAATCGCTTGCCGAAAGATTAAATGGAATGAGTCATCTCTCGGTCAAAGAAGCGGAACATGGCGAAAAGGTCGAAAATGGATTCGTCTATATTGCCCCCGGCGGATTTCACATGACAGTCAGAAAAATGAGTATGACAAGTTCAATTATAGAAATTTCCGAAGAACCATCATATACTTTACATAGACCCTCGGTTGATGTGATGATGAGCTCGGTAATTGAGACTTATGGTAAACAAGCCCTTGGTGTTATAATGACAGGTATGGGCAAAGATGGCTATGAAGCAGTAAAAAAATTAAAGAGTATTGGCGGATATGCTATTGCACAAGAGGAAAGAAGTTGCGTAGTTTACGGTATGCCTAAAGCGATTGTTGATGCAGGTCTTGCCGATTCAATTCTCCCTTTAGAAAAAATCCCAGAAATGATTAATAAGGTAGTTATATAATGAGTGAATTTGAAGATAATTTATATAAAGATGTTTTTTCCAAAAATTCTGAAAAAAGTGGTAATTTAATTAAGTCCACAGATATTTCATTAAAAGGTTTCACAAAGATAACTCTCGAACATGAAGATTTTGATGACGTGAAAATCTATCTCAAAAAAGACGCAAATGATAATGTTAAAGAGATAAAATTTGTGTGTTCATGCGGAATGACGAAAAGTATTATTTTGGATTATTCTGAATAATAAACCCCAGATGTACATATTTAGCCATTTAACCTCAATTTTCCTTTAAAAACAGTGTAAAATCCCCATTTCTTTTTGGCATTCCATTTGGAATAGATAGTGTAAATAAATTCCGGGTGGAAAATGGCAAACACAATAAAATTACTTGAAAATTTACTCGATTATTGCGCAGTAAAAAATAAAGTCATATCTAAAAATATTGCCAATGTAGGTACAGAAAATTATAAAAGAGAAGAAGTAGAATTTAAGAATATCTTCGAAAGCAATATCCAATCCACTCTAAAAACCGAAAATTCTAAACATATTGGGATCGCAAATGCCGGTTCCGAATCAGATCAATTTAATGTAGTTATTGATAAGCAATCAGAAGAAACATCCGGTATTAATAATGTTAATATCGAAGATGAAATGTCTCAATTAGCGGAAAATACACTCAGATTTAAATTCGCATCAAAAAAATCGGGAGAATATTACCGCTTGATTCAAAATGTAATTAAAGGTGGAGGTAGAGTATGAAAATAGGAAATAGTTTTTTAGGACTTGGTATTAGTTCTAAGGGAATGAGTATCCAACGAAAAAAGATGGATCTTATTTCTGAAAATATAGCCAATGCGGATTCAGTTCGAAATGAAGATGGAACTCCATATAAAAGAAAAACACTTAATGTGAAAACTGAACAGTCTTTATTTGCTTCTAACCTTAAATTAGAGAACCAATCAATAAAATTAATTAAGTCAAATGAAAATCATCTTACGCTTCAGAACCCGGGCGAATTCAATTTACCCGAAATGAAAAATGACGTTACTATAAATGAAGAAACAGATAATAATAAGGGTGAAGTAGTTTATATGCCGGAACATCCTAATGCAGATGATAAAGGTTATGTGGAAATGTCTAACGTTAATATAATTAATGAAATGGTAGATATGATAGCAGCATCAAGAAGTTACGAAGCGAATCTCACTGCGCTTACTTCATCAAAACAAATGATAAAAGATTCTTTGGAGATATAGAATGAAAATTATTCCTAATCAAGCCGGCACTTATTCGTTAAATAATATTAGAAATACGCAGCCCGTAAAAGAAAAATTTTCTTTGAATAGTCCTGAAATTTCGGGCGAAGAAAAAAAATATTTTGCCGAAGCTTATCCTCAGAAGCAGAAAGAAATTATGAATTATGAGTTTTACAATGCCCGAGGAAAAGCAACAGGCGTTTCGGTTGGTTCACTTTTAGATAGGAGAGGATAAGATGAATATTGAAAGATTATCAAAAATAATGTCTAATCCATTAGCAGATATGGAAAAAAAAGCTGCACCTGCCGAGGGTTTCGGTAATACCTTAATGAATGTAATTAATGATGTAAATAAATCTCAAACAGACTCAGCCAAAGCAATTGAAGGGTTCGTCTCCGGCGAAGGTATCGAACTTCATGAAGTGATGCTAGCAGGCGAAAAAGCTAAAACAAGTTTAGACCTTTTGATGGAAATTAGAAATAAAACTTTAGACATGTATAAAGAATTAACAAGGATTCCGTTATAAAATGAACTCAAATCCATTACAAGCAATTTTAGGAATATTTAATAAGCTTAACCCAAAGCAAAAATTTATGATGGTTGGCGGTATTTTGCTTACGGGCGTTTTGCTTGTTTTAATGCTATTTATGATAAATGAACCAAGTTATTCAACTTTATATTCCGGACTTGCACCCGAGGATGCCTCAAAGGTTATTGATCATCTCTCAAGTCAAAAAATCCTTTATAAGATTGAAGATAACGGTCAAACAATTAAAGTCCCTAAAGAAAAATTATATGAAACACGCCTTTCATTAGCCGGAAAAGGAATACCAAGCTCGGGGATGATCGGATATGAAATTTTCGATAAAGCTAATATGGGTATGTCTGAATTTATGCAGAAATTAAATTACAAACGTGCCCTTGAAGGTGAAATCGGTAGGACAATCGGTCAAATTGATGGTGTCCAAGCTGCACGTGTTCATATTGTTATCCCTCAAAAATCAATTTTCAAAGAGGATGAAAAAGAACCTACTGCATCTGTTGTCTTAAAATTAAAAGGAAATGGCGGATTAAGTAAAGAAAATATTCTATCAATCGTTAATCTTGTAAGCAGCAGTGTAGAAGGTCTTCCCGTAAGCAAAGTCTCGGTTATCGATACTCACGGAAGAATACTTTCATCTGATACCGAAGAAGGTCCATTAGCATTTGCTTCAAGTAAGCAATATGAAATTAAACAAACTGTAGAGAATTATCTTGCTAATAAAGCTCAATCTATATTGGATAATGTTCTAGGATTCGGTAATGCAATGGTTCAAGTTAATGCTGATATTAATTTTGACCAAGTTGAAAAAACAATGGAACAATATGATCCCGATTCGCAAGTGGCAATAAGCGAACAGACAGTCAAAACAAATAATGAGGGAAAAACTTATTCTGATTCTACGAGTGCAACAAATCAAAATACCGTAACTAATTATGAAATAAATAAGACTATCCAAAAAGTAGTCGAGGGAAGCGGAAATATTTCCCGATTAAGTGTAGCTGCAGTTATTAATGATGTGGCTAAAGAAGTAAAAAATGGAGATAAAACGGAAGTTGTTTTTGAGCCCAGATCACAAGAACAATTGAAAAAATTAGAGAATTTGGTAAAAAATGCAGTGGGGTTGGATATTCAAAGAAATGATCAATTCTCTTTAGTAAGCATCCCCTTTGAAGTCAAACCAGTGGATAATTTAGATTTAGAAGATCAAGCAAGTTTAGTCCCACAAGTAGATCAATATATAAACCTAGTTCTCATTTTGGTGGCAATAGTATCCTCAATATTGGTGCTAAAAAGCTTAATGAAAAAATTAAAGAATGAAAAAATAATTATCGGGACATATAATGCAGGCGGAGGTGAGATGTCTATGCCCGCACCTGCACCGGCAATGAATATAAAGATTGAAAAAAGCAATGCCGCGGCTCAGCTTGCCTATCAACGAAAAAGACAAAATCTGCCCGTAGGTGATTTGGAAGATGAAATATCCGAAGAAGCTTTAGTTAAAAAGAATCAACAGGAAAAAATAGTGAATTATGTATCCAAGAATCCTGTGGATGCAGCCAAACTTATAAATGCGTGGATGCATGAAGATGAAATCTGATTTGAAACTTAAAGATACTGCATCAGAAGTAACAGGTATTCAAAAAGCTGCCTTAATGATGGTTGCGTTGAATATCGAAGCCGCTGCTTCTGTTTTTAAATTCCTCGATCCTAGTGATGTGGAATTATTATCAGCCGAGATATCGAAAGTAAAAAATATTCCTGCTAAGACCGTGGATGTAGTGGTTTCCGAATTTTATGGAATGGTTACCGCTCGTGAATATGTACTTGAAGGGGGAATTGATTATGCTCAAGCTGTATTAGAAAAAACTTTCGGTCTCTCTCGTGCTCGTGAAATAATTGATAAGGTAAGAAGATTAACTACCTTAAAAGGGTTTGATGTCTTAAAAAAAGCAGAGCCTGCTCAATTAATTAATTTCCTTAATAAAGAGCATCCTCAGACCATGGCTCTTATTCTTTCACAGTTGAGCCCGGATCAAACAGCAAATGCTCTTAAAGAGCTCCCTGAAGAGCTTAGAATTGATGTTGCTCATCGAATTGCTACTCTTGGTAAAATTGCTCCTCAAACCTTAAAACAGATTGAACATGTAGTGGATGATATCGCGGGACTTTCAATGAGTCAATCAGTTGGTAAGCTTGGCGGTTCTAAATGCCTTGCCGGAATATTAAATCGTTTGAGCGTTACTCTTACCAAAGATATTCTTACTAAAATGGAGGATATTGATCCCGAAATTACTTATGAAGTAAAAAGACTCATGTTCATTTTTGATGAAATTATAAATATTTCCGATAAAGATATTCAGAAGATACTTAGAGAAGTAGATAGAAAAGACCTTGCTCTGGCTCTTAAGATTTCTGAAGATAAACTTAAAGAAAAAATATTTAAAAATATGTCCGAAAGAGCTGCCGATCTGCTTAGAGAAGAATTGCAATATATGGGTATGGTTAAATTAAAAGAAGTAGAAGGAGCTCAAGGTAAGATTATTGATGTAATTAAGGCTCTTGAGGAGAATGGAGAAATTTCATTGAACTTAAGAGGCGGTCCGGAAGAGGTTTATGTCTAGCGTCTTAAGGATGAATTCCGCTCCCAAAATTAATATTAAAGGCTTCTCTTCTGAACCTATTCAAGAAGTTCAAGATTCAGTTTCTATAAAACAGAAATTGGAAGAAACTTATTTAAAGGGCGTTAAAGAAGGGCAGCAAAAAATAAAAATTGAATTAGAAAAAGATTATTCAGATAAACTTTACCGTAAATATGAGGAAGTCTATCACTTGATTAATTCCTTCAACGAAAAGATTGAAGAATTTGAATTGGCTTTTGAAAAAATAGTTCTTGATACTGCCTTTATTGTCGCAGAAAAAATTGTTCAAAGAGAGATCAATAACGAACCTTTTATAAATGATGTAATTAAGAACGCAATAAATAAAGTTATCGGTGCAAATGAAGTGAAAATTAAACTTCATCCCGATGATCTTGTGCAGCTTAATCAATATAAAAAAGAATCTATCTCTACCGGTTCATTTAGTAAAATAAATTATGAAGGTGATAATAGAGTTGAAAAAGGCGGATGTTTAATTGAAACCGATATCGGAAATGTGGATGCAAGAATTACGACTCAATTAGATGAATTAAAAAGAAAATTGGAAGAAAATAATAATCTATGACACTTCATGATCTATATATGGAAAAATTTTCGAGAGTTATTAATTCCGCCGAGGCATTTAAAGTTAATGGTAAAGTAGTTGATGTAGTCGGTTTGGTTATTGTTTCTATTGGTCCGAATGCAGTTATGGGAGAGATATGCACAATCATCGATCAAAATGGAATAGAAGTTTGCAAAGCAGAAGTTGTAGGTTTCAAAGCAGGGAAAGTTCTTTCGATAGCAATCGGCGAAGTTCATAATATTTCTCCTGCATGCGAGATACGTGCTTCAGGGAAAGGATTTACAGTCCCCGTAGGAAAAGAATTGCTTGGAAGAGTAATAGATGGACTTGGTAATCCGATTGACGGAAAAGGGGAAATAGTATTTTCATCTCAAAAAGAAGCGCATCGCGAGCCTCCAAATCCGCTTGAAAGAAAAAGGATTATGACTCCGCTTCAAACCGGCGTAAGAGCAATTGATGGCTTGATTACTATCGGTAAGGGGCAAAGAGTGGGAATTTTTGCAGGCAGCGGCGTGGGTAAAAGTGTTACTCTTGGTATGATTGCAAGAAATACAAGTGCTGATGTAAATGTGATTACCTTAATCGGTGAACGAGGACGAGAGGTAAGAGAATTTTTAGAAAAAGATTTAGGCGAAGAAGGTCTTAAAAGATCGGTAGTTGTTGTTGCTACCAGTGATAAGTCTCCTCTCGTTAGAATGAAAGGTGCTTATGTAGGTACTACCATAGCAGAATATTTTCGCGATCTAGGATTGAATGTTCTTTTAATGATGGATTCGGTTACTCGATATGCAATGGCTCAAAGAGAAATTGGTTTAACTATAGGTGAGCCACCCACAAGCAAGGGATATACTCCATCTGTATTCGCACTTCTTCCTAAATTATTGGAAAGAGCCGGAAATACTGATAAAGGATCTATTACCGGGATTTATACTGTACTAGTAGATGGCGATGATATGGTCGAACCGATCGCTGATGCAGTACGCTCGATATTAGACGGACATATTGTTCTTTCTAGAAAATTAGCAAATAAAGGTCATTATCCCGCAATTGATACTCTCCAAAGCGTTAGCAGAGTAATGCCGGATATCGTGGATCATGATCACCTTAAGAAGGTAATGACTTTTAATGAAATTCTTTCTACACATAGAGATGCCGAAGACCTTATTAATATTGGTGCTTATATCAAAGGTAGCAATCCTTCGATTGATAAAGCTATTTCCAAAATTGGTCAACTAAAATCATTCCTTAAGCAAGATATTTATGAAAAAGCTTTATATGCAGATACAGTCGAAAGACTTAATCAAATAATTGATATTAATAATGGATGATAAATTATGGGAAAATTTAAGTTTCAGTTTGATTCGATTGTAAGAGTAAAAGAGATATTTGAAAAAAATATCATGAAAGATATTTCCATACTCGAAAAGGAAATTTATGCTGCAAATAAAAAAATTGATGACTTAAAGCGAAATATTAAGTCTTTGGAAAATGAGATAGGAGCGGGCAAAATTTCTGCTCTAAACTATAAAAGCTCTAAAAATTATATACACCAGTTAGAAGTGCAAATGGAATCTTTCGTTAAACTAATAATTGAACTGAAAGCAAAAAGAGAAAAGAAATTTGAAGAGCTAAGAGAAAGAAAAAAAGAGATTCAGATTTTGGAAACCTTAAAAGAAAACAAAAAACAAGAATATATAGTTGATTCTAATCGTGAGGAATTAAAACAGTTGAACGAGATAGCAATAAGTAATTTTGTGAGGAAAGAAAATTGAAAGAGAAACTTATTTATGTAGTGATTTTTTTATTTGCATTTATTGCAGTATCAGGTGGAATGTATTATGCGGCAGGAGCATATAAAAATGTTTTTGCATTTGATTTTAGTACCCAAGATCATAGCCCCAAGGCATCCGTGGATTCTACAAAACTAAAAAAACCTGAATCTCCTAAAGCGGTTATTAAACCTGTCGATACAGAAGCAAAGATCGATTCTTTATTAAAAAATAGCGTTTCAGAAAGCCCGATAGTGGAAGAAAATAATCCCGTGAAATTAGATTCACTTAAACTTCTTTTGGCTGAAATAAAAAAATTAAAAGAAGAAAAGGGAAATAATAAATCTGTATCTATGCCAAACGCTGTCTCAATAGTTCCGGAGAATTCTCCGAAGATGAATGCTCAAATTAAAAAAGATAGTACATATAATTCTTGGATGAAAAACAGTATAAAACTATATGAATCGATGGATACGAAAAAAGCTGCTAAAATAATTGAAGGATATTCCGATAATATAGCAAGAGAGATATTGTTTTCCATGAAAAAAAAGAAAGCGGCTGAAATAATCTCTGAATTAAAACCCGAAGCTGCTACAAGGATAATGAATTTACAATGAATCTAAACCCACTTTTTCTAAATAAACTTATGAGCGCAGATAATGCGCAGACAATTGCTTTTCCTAAACTTCAATCTCAGCAATTTCTTTTTTCTAATATTATCAAGGTTTATGAAGAAGATGTTGAAATTCCGCAGTTACCCCAAAACCTATTCACAGACGAGAAGCCGGATATGCTTGTTTCAGAACTTTCGCATATTTTATCTTCTTTAGAAAGTAATCAAAGTGCCGAAATAAACGATGAACTAAATGAAGTTCCTAAATTAATTAATGAAAAAGAAATTACAGGCAAAGAGTATATTTTTGATAATGCAACAGTAAAAGAATTAATAACTAAGATTCGCGGACTATTAGATGCAAATAAGGATTTAAGCCTAGAGGTAAAGAAAATTCCATTAAATTCTAATTCGCCAATTGAAGGAGATTCTATAAATGAAGAGAATTCGCTTGATAAAATGAGCTCCACTAAAATTAATTTATCAAACGAATTTAGTGCACCTACAAGCAATTCAGAAATGGAATTAGCTCTACCAATAGCTAAAAATTCAGAGAAATCAGATGTTTCTAAAACCAATTTATCAAAGAAATTAAGTTTATCAGAAGATATCAAAGCCGTAGAAAAAAATGTTACCAAAACTGATTCCGAACCTGATTACTCATTTGAAATAAAAATAAAAACAGAATCAAAAGAAGTATTAGTAACTATTATACCTGCTAATCAAAATGATAAATCGATAATTAAGAATCCACAAGCGACTAACGAATCTATGCCTTTAGTCCAAAATGAAAATGAAGAATCAGGAAATATTCCTAATTTAATATTTGATACAGAAGAAAAGGCAGATAAATTAAAAGAATTTGTAGAAACTAATAAGGAATCTTATTCAGCTATAAATAAACCTTTAGCTACCTATGCTGAAACTGGTTATATAAATGAATCATCAGCTCCCAATTCCGAACCTGTTTTAGATGTTAAGAAATCATCAGTTCCCAATTCCGAACCCGTTATAATGGGTAAAAAAACTTCTCTCCCTAATTCGGGTCATAATAGGTTTGATAATGCTCCGGAAGTAGAGAATAATAATTATAGCTCATCAGAAATTAAAGGAGTATTTGGTACTAATAATACAATTAATTCAGAAATAATTGGTAATTCTAATTTAAAAGTAGAAATCTCACAACAAATAAATGTGGCTCCTAGCGAACCTGAATCTTTGAGTCCGACAATAAACCATGAAGCTGTAAATATTGATGAAGATGATAGTGGATATATTGAAGCTCCGGTAAAGCAAAGCAAACAATCGCCGATTGAACTTACTATGCCCAAAAAACACTTTTCTGTAAGAGTTCAGGAAACTAGTGAAAAGATTAATTTAGAATCTCAAAAAGTTTCTAATAATGTAGAAACTGAACTGCTTAATTCAAAACTTCCGGCAGATGTAGAAATCATTAATGATTCTGAAGTAAGTAAAAAAATAATTGCTTCAGAGAATTCATTAAATATTGAAAACATTAATATTACTTCCAAAAAAGTTAATCCACCCGATAATAAATTCTATGAGACTAAAGAAGCTAATAGTTTGGTTGAACCCAAATCTCAAATAGAAAAAGAAAATATTAGTTCTGAAAATAAAAATGAAATAAAAATAGTAGATGTATCTACAAGTGATCGTAAAACTAAGACCACTAAAGTAGAATCCAAAGGTGAGAAAGTATTTATTCCGAATCTAGCGGAATCAGAAAAAAGCATTACTGATAATGTTTTAGAGCCAAAAATAAATAAAGAAACTATTGTTTCAGAGAAATCGGTAAATGCTGATGGAGTAAATTCAAATTCAAAATTGGCAGCGAAACCAGAGAATACTATTCCTCAGAAGGGACACTTAAAAGCAGAAATACCTGCTCCTGCCAAAGAATC
>CALDDL010000066.1 GCA_937936675.1 uncultured bacterium | reverse complement strand
ATTACGTCTCTAATTGAACTTTCGCCCGAGAATAACATCGAAAGACGATCAAGACCAAATGCCATTCCTCCATGAGGCGGAGCACCATACTTAAATGCATTCATTAAGAATCCAAACTTTTCCTGTGCTTCTTCATCGGATATTCCGAGAGCTTTGAACATTTTTGCCTGAAGCTCCGAATTATGGATTCTTATACTTCCCCCTGCTATCTCATTTCCATCAAGAACAAGGTCATAAGCGCGAGCATAAACTCGAGCAGGATCGGATTCCATATACTGTTCATCTTCTACTCTAGGAGCAGTAAATGGATGATGCATCGCGTAATAACGTCCGGTTTCTTCATCCCATTCAAATAATGGAAATTCAGTAACCCATAATAGAGCCGGTTTTGCATCCGGTTTTATTAATTCTAATCTGCGAGCCATCTCCAAACGTAAATGACCCATTATATTCAATGTTTTCGTTTTTGGTCCGGTGAGCATAAATAAAAGATCTCCCTGCTCGGCACCTAATTTTTCGATTATTCCCTTCTTTTCTTCATCGCTTAGGAATTTAGCAATTGGAGCTTCGAGATCATTTTCTTTTACTCTCATCCAAATCAATCCGCCTGCACCATGCTTTTTAGCAAAATCGGTAAGTACGTCCAATTGATTTCTTGTATATTCTCCGCATCCCTTTGCTAAGAGACCCGTGATAATTCCATTGCTATTTAAGGCATCTTTGAAAACTCTGAACTCTGCATTAGCAAATACATCATTAAGAGTAACCATCTCAAGTCCGAATCTAAGATCGGGTTTATCACTTCCATATCGTTCCATCGCTTCTTCATACGAAAGACGCGGCAATGGAAGCTCAATATCATAACCCTTCAATTCCTTGAATAGCTGTTTCATCAATCCTTCCATAATCACAAATACATCATCCACATCCACGAATGACATTTCTAAATCGATCTGTGTAAACTCGGGTTGGCGGTCGGCTCTTAAATCTTCATCCCTGAAACATTTTACAATCTGGAAATATCGGTCGAATCCCGATACCATTAGTAGCTGTTTATACTGCTGTGGGGATTGAGGTAGAGCATAAAACTTTCCCTTATGCATACGGCTCGGTACAATAAAATCACGTGCCCCTTCCGGTGTGCTCTTCATCAGCACCGGTGTTTCTATTTCAATGAAGTCCATCGCATCGAAATATCTTCTGGCACTCTGATATAATTTATGACGAAGTATCATATTGCGCTGCATCTTTGGACGGCGTAAATCCAAATATCTATATTTTAATCTCGTGTCTTCGCTTACATCGATGCTCTCTTCAATAGGGAATGGGGGAGTCTCGGCATGATTAAGTATAATTAACTTATCCACCATCACGTCAATATTACCGGTAGGAAGTAACGCATTCTCCGTTCCTTCGGGACGTTTCCTTACGTTTCCTTCGATCGAAACGACAAATTCGCTTCTAAGTTTTTTTGCATGCTCATGCGCATCAAGATTATAATGCGGTTCAAATACTACCTGCGTAATTCCATATCGGTCTCTTAAATCTATAAATATCACTCCGCCTAAATCTCTGCGAATACTTACCCAGCCATTTAAGACTACATGGCTACTTATATTTTCCTCGCGCAATTCCCCGCAGGTATGCGTTCTATGATTAAATTTCATCTATTTATACCGCTCCTATTCATTTTTCTATAAGATTTAAAAATAATCATTATTTAAGGGGTTTACAAATAGCTTATTTCTGTTCGTGGTTCAACGGATAATTTTTTATAGATACGGAAGGTATTTCTTGATCTAATATAATCCCGAATTGATTGCGAATATATTGCCAATAAAATAGAAGTATATATTTGGCATTTTATTATTTTTGGTTGTTCAATTAATGGAGCTATACGAATGAAAATTATTGTCGATGAAAATATCAATTTCGGAAAAGAAGCATTTTCTACTCTTGGAGAGGTTACACTTGTAAATGGTAGAAAAGTTACAAACGAACAGTTAAAGAATGCCGATGCTCTTATTGTCCGCTCCATTACGAAAGTTAATAAAGAGCTATTGCAAGGAAGCAGTATAAAATTCGTAGGTACAGCTACAATCGGTACGGATCATGTCGATAAAAATTATCTCGAAGAAAATAATATTGCATTCGCAGATGCCGCCGGATGCAATTCGCAATCGGTTACCGAATATGTACTCGCTGCCATTTCACATATATATAATAAAAACGGACTTTCTCTTTCGGGTAGAAGTATAGGGATAATCGGAGTAGGAAATATCGGCAGTAAAGTCGCTCGACTTTTTTCTTCTCTCGGTCTGCGAGTAGTGAAAAACGATCCTCCACTTCAGAGAAAAGCAGAAAGAGAATCAGCAACAAACTCTGCGTCCTCGTCAAATTCGGCAATCTCAACAAGTGACACCTCAAAAGGCGCCTCAGAGAGCAGAATTTTCTTAGAAGAAGCATTTTCGCCCTTGGACACAGACTCCCCCTCACACCCAAAATCCTCAGCAATGACAGCATCTGAAAAAGGTGAGTATTCCTCATTAGACGAAGCACTTGCGTGCGATATTATCACCTGCCACGTTCCACTAAATTTTTCGGGTCAAGATAAAACTTATCACTTAATTGATGAGGCACGTTTAGCTCAATTGAAACCGGGTACTTTATTAATCAATTCTTCACGTGGTCCGGTTATCGATAATAATGCTTTATTAAAACGTCTGCAATCAAATAAAAATATTCATACTGTTCTTGACGTATGGGAAACCGAGCCAAATATTAATACCGAACTGTTGAAAATGACCGACCTCGCTTCTGCGCATATTGCAGGCTATTCTTATGAAGGGAAAGTAAATGGAACAACAATTATTTATAATAAACTCGCTCAATTTCTAGGTGTCGAACC
>CALDDL010000065.1 GCA_937936675.1 uncultured bacterium | reverse complement strand
GCCTGCTCTTTATATGCATCTCGGACATAATCAAAATCAACTGCTCTGAATCCGGGATCATTTACATCGGGTGAGAGTGAAAGCGTTTTATTTGTAGGTCCTAATGCTCCTGCAACGAATCTTTGAATCTCCGGATTACCTTTAGTGAATTCTTCTATTGCCTCTTTGGCAAGACGTGCTGCTTCGAAATTTAATTTATAAACATAATCTTCTGTGCCGTAATCTGCTTGCGATATCCGTGTACTATTGAATGTATTTGTTTCTATGATATCAGAACCGGCTTCGAGATATTTTTTATGAATACTTTTGATTATCTCCGGTTTGGTGAGATTAAGAATATCATTATTTCCTTTTAGGTCGAAGTTATGATCTTTGAATAATTCGCCTCTGAAATCTTTCTCTTCTAGCTTGAAGGGTTGAATCATAGTCCCCATTGCACCATCTAAAATCAAAATTCTTTCGGTTAAAATGTCGTGTAGTTTTTTAAAAGACATATATTTATTTTTTAGATAACCTATTTTGTAAATAGTGCCAAATATAGCTAATTTACTTTTCAATTAAAATTATCGTGGAGAAATGATGATAGTCGTAACCGGCGGCGCAGGCTTTATTGGCAGTGCTCTTGTATGGAGACTAAATAAACTTGGGCATACTAATATTATTATAGTGGATGAACTTGGTAAAGATGATAAGTGGAAAAACTTAGTGGGTCTCAATTATGTAGATTATTTTGATAAATTTGATTTTATTGAGATGATATTAGATAGAACCGTTCCTTTTGATATCGATGCAATTTTTCATCTCGGGGCTTGTTCCGCCACTACTGAAAAAGATGCCGATTACCTTATGACCAATAATTATAAATATTCTCTTGAATTGGCAAAATACTCTTTGGAGCAAGATGTTCGTTTTATTTATGCTTCCTCTGCCGCTACTTATGGAGATGGGAGTAATGGCTATTCCGATAATGAAAATAATTTGGATACACTAAGACCTCTTAATATGTATGGATATTCCAAACATCTTCTCGATACCTGGCTTCATAAACATAAATTGCTCAATAAAGTTGTTGGACTAAAATACTTCAATGTCTATGGACCTAATGAATATCACAAAGGTGATATGAGGAGTGTAGTTCATAAAGCATTCGGACAAATTCAAGAAACGGGTAAAGTAAATCTTTTTAAATCATACCGTCCTGACTATAAAGACGGAGAGCAGAAAAGAGATTTTATTTACGTGAAAGATGCAGTTGAAATGACTCTCCATTTTTTCAATAATCGTGATATAGGTGGAATTTATAATATCGGCACAGGTAATGCTCAAACTTGGATTGAACTTGTTACAGCAATATTCAAAGCTCTTAATAAGCCCGTTAATATTGAGTTTATTGATATGCCCGAACAGCTAAGAGAAAAATATCAATACTTCACACAAGCAGATATATTCAAGATTAGAGAAAAAAAATATGTTTATCCGATCTATGATATTAGCGTAGGAGTTTCGGATTACGTTAAAGAATATTTATTAAAGAATGAATACTTGGGGCTCAGTTGACAATTTACGCTACGCTTATCTACGTCCAAAAAGATAAATGCACATTAATGCTTCATCGAAATAAAAAAGAAAACGATTACCATAAAGGTAAGTGGAATGGACTCGGAGGAAAAGCCGAGACGGGAGAATCACCCGAAGAATGTGCTTTAAGAGAGCTTTATGAAGAATCAGGTCTTAAAGCTAAAAAAATGATTATGAAAGGATTTATTACTTTCCCGAAGTTTGATGGTATAAATGATTGGCATGTTTTTCTTTTTACAGTTCCTGAGTTTGAAGGTGAATTAATAGATTGTAACGAAGGTGAACTCGAATGGGTGCCTAACGAAAAACTTACTGAACTTAATTTATGGGAAGGGGATAAAATATTTATCCCCTGGTTATTTGAAGATCGTTTCTTTAGTGCTAAGTTTGTCTATGAGAACAAACAGTATATAAACCATACTGTAAATTTTTATTGAACACTTAGTCTTCTTAAAAATCCCAAAATAAGATCATTAACAGCGGCAGGATTTTCTATTGGAGTCATGTGTCCTGAGCGGGGAACGATTGCAATTTCAGAATTTGGAATTTTTTCTCCCATCTCTCTCATCACCTCCGGAGGAGTTAATTTATCGAATGCACCGCATATTAAAAGAGTCGGAACGCTAATTTCTTTTAAGAAATCATTTGTATCAGTTCGGCTTAATAGGGCAATGGTAGCGCCCTTGATTCCTTTTGGTGAATTCTTTTTCGATTGCTTAATCGTTGCTTTTAATACTTTCGGATAATCTTTCGGTGCATCCACCGAGAAGCAATTGGTAACAAATTCTTCTACAAATTTATTGCTCTTACCGTTATTAATTTTTTCAATAATTCCGGCTCGTTTTAATTTATTAGCGTTATCGTCTCCATCAGCTTTTGTATCCATTAATATAAGTGCAGAATAATCCTCTTTATACTTCTCGGCAAATCGGAGTGCCATATATCCGCCCATAGAAAGACCGCAGATAACAGGTTTTTTGAGTTTTAATTTTTTTATGAGATCATAAAGATCATCAACATAAGATTCCATTGTATAGATTCCGTCTCCGACTTTACTTTTACCAAGCCCTCTTACGTCATAGGTAATGCACTTAAATTCGTTTTTCAATGCCTTTGTGGTATCTTTCCACATTGTGCTATCATAAGGGAATCCATGAATAAAAACTATCGGTTTACCTTTTTCATTACCAGTTATATTAACAGCTAATCCATTAATTTTTTCTTTCATATTATCCTCCATCGAATTATAAAAAACGGTTCCGATAAAAATATCGAAACCGAAAATTTAATTAATAACTGTAAGTTAAAAGATTCAGGGATAATATTCATATTATCTTTTTATTAAAAATAATATAGATACTTCACTTTAAGCACGGCAGCTCTTTCGGCTGTAACCATTTTAAATTTGTCATTACGTGCTTGGATCTCATTCACCGCAAAATAGATCCAACTTTTTGGTGAAAAATTATATGAGAATAAAAGTCCTGCAATTATTCTTTCCATTCTGTCAGTTGATCGGACAAATATATTATCTACATATACACGGACGCTAAAATCATTTACCGGAGTCAAATCAATATATGGTCTTGCATTATATGTAATATCTTCAATATCACCCTCGGGATTCCCTTCAATAAATAGATCTAATGAAGAACCAATTTTGAAAGTTTTATGTGCTTTCCAGTCTATCTCACCGCCTACCCAAGAATAATTAGCAAGATAATCACGCGAGAAATTATATGTATTTTGGTATCCGCCATAGAGATTTGCACTCCAATCGGGTGAAGTGTTATACCAAGAACTAAGGTTAATACTATAAGAATTATAATTCTTTCCGACATCGCGAGCTTTGCTATAATCTAAATTTAATTCAAAACCCCATCCATTTCTGAATTGCATATTAAAACCGAATAGACCGCCATAATCCGTAAAGCTATCGGCTTTTTCATAATTTAGAACTACGCCGGTATATGTAAGAATTTGAGAAACAATTCCATCATCAGGAAGCCAAACAGGACCTACTAGAGAGACAAATTCGCCTGTGCCTTTCCAAGGAGCAAAGCCGACAGAATTAATATCAAAATCTGCTCCGATATATCTTCCGCGAGTATAAAACATTAAGTCATTCGTTAAGTAAGTAAAACCAAAAGATCCGGCATAAT
>CALDDL010000064.1 GCA_937936675.1 uncultured bacterium | reverse complement strand
TCGTTTAAAACTAATCCAAGTAATTCGGTTTGCCTTTTTATTTTGCTCCGAAGGTCTTTCATAATCTCGCTCATTTTTGTGGATGGTTTAAACTATTAAAAAATATCATTTAATGATACTCTTTCCTCCGCTTCTTCATTTATTTTTCAATTATTAATTAATACCGCATGAGAGGAATGGATGTAATGCTTGATATACTTGAAGATGGACCTGAATTGCGTCTATCTATAAATGAAATGAAAAATTATCTTCAAAATAGAGCTATAAAAAAAATTAGCACCAATCCGGAAAATATAAAGCTCGATTTTGAATCAAATAAAGTGTTTATAACAATTTATAATGAAGGAAGTTTGGAATATTATCCGGTAAGAAAAAGTTTTGTAATGAAATTATTCAGATGGTTTCATTTCCCGAGTTCGCAGTTTCGGTATCTTAATCGCGAAACTTTAGTCTCGGTTCTTAATGATTACTTGATAAATATAAAATCGATTCCCGTAACTGTTCACTTGGAAAATTTAAGTGCTATTACTATCACTTCTAAAAATTTTATAGAAATATCCGATAATAGTTTAATGGGCATTCTGGAAAAATATAAGGTTTCATCGGTCGAGAAAAACGATTATTTTACACGGTTTTATATTGAAACGGGTAAAAATATTATGCCGATAGAAGGTGATAATTTTAGTTATGGAATTAATATTATCAATTCTGAAACGGGATTTCATTCACTCGCAATTTTTAGTTATATAAGCGGGTATTCTTGTTCTAATGGTGCTTTGGTTACAAATAACAGAGATACTAACCGGATAACACATTACGGACCGAGGAGGGTAACTTTTTCGGAAGAATTGATTACTGCAATTGAAACCGAAAAAGAAAATTTGAATCTAATTTCTACTTCGCTTTCAGATTTATCCAAAACTAAAATCCGAGATATTAAAGATGAAAAATACAGATTAAGTAAAGTAACGGGAATGAAAGTATCAAATGAAATTTTCCGGAATTTATCGGAACGCTCCACTCTATATGAATGCTTTAAGGAAATAATGTCGTTTTCAAAAGAAACAGGTGGTCAAAGGAGACTATTTTTGGAGGAATATGCGGGAAATTTTCTTGATTCATACAAATAGAACAGATTCGCGATAAGACTAATTTTAGTATAGTAAGCAGCGAGTATATTCAATTAAATAAAAATTCCGACTGTAGTTACAGTCATCTTGAGGGCGCCCTGCCGGGATTAATTTCTTGGCAGGGCAATTTTTTGGAAGGTAATTATTTTTCTAAAATCTTATCTTTATACCCGATAATTATTTAATAGAGAACCCGTTTGATAATCGAACTTCCCGAAATAGGAAAAACTGAATTTAGAAAAAATAAAAGAGCGAAGCATCTTAAGCTATCATATAAACCGTTCGAGCATCTCGTTGTAACCGTACCATATCTAATGTCAATTAAATATGCTGCAGAATATTTGGATTCCAATCGTGAAAGAGTAAATAAGTTCTTAGCCCGAATCAAGAAAATAGAGAAAGATAAAACACCCGTAAGCGATGAGCTATTAAAGCTAATGCGTAAAGAGGCTAAGGAATATTTGCCGGCACGTGTAAGAGAGCTTGCAAAAATTCATAATCTCAAAGTCAATGATATCCGCCTCAAGAATCATAAGACGAAATGGGGAAGCTGTTCATCAAAAAATAATATTAATCTCAATATTAATTTAATCCGTCTGCCCAATCGATTAATCGATTATATAATTATGCACGAACTTGCGCATACGGTTCATCATAATCATTCCGCAGAATATTGGAAATTTTTAGAAAAGATTTTCCCCGGAGCAAAGACACTCGATAAAGAAATGAGAAGATATCGTGTCGGAATATACTAATATTTTTAAAAGATTTTTATTCCCATAAACGAAATAATTTTTTATATTCACTTTATAATCATCGTAAAAAAAGATAGGCATATACATGAGGGCGCAATTCATGACTTGGCATATCCCATTTTCTCAAAAGTGTTTCGCATCTCTTTATCCGAGTGTGGCATCCCCGATCAATAAAATCAATACCTTCGGCGCCCTTTCATTAATTCGTATTCGAGTTTTCTTGTAAATAAAAGTAATTATAGAAATAATTTTTTTATTACATAAATAGGGTGCAGCCATGAAAAAGATTTTCTTTTTTCTAATTCTATTCCTCTCCGTTTCATTAAATGCCCAATGGGTATTCCAAAATTGTGATAATTCGGTAGCAAATAATTTCTGGAATCTCGATATTATGTGGAGTAATAGTCCATTGGCTCAATTGAACCTAACAGATGTATCTGAGTCCCATGATGGACAGGGTGCATTAAGAATGGATTATACAATTGGAGCAGGCGATTCTTGGGGTGGATTTATAGTAAAAGCTACTAATCCGATCTCAGGTTATTACGATTTCACAGCAGGTGAATATATATCATTATGGATTAAAGTCCTCTCACCTGTTGCTCTATCTAAAAATGGTACTACTCATTTAGAGCTAAAATTAGTTGATTACGATGAAAACTCCAATACAGATACGTGGATACAACATTTGCCTATTGATCTTGCAGACAATTCCGGGAACTGGATTAATGTACAAATTCCATTAAACGTTACTAACGATCCTACAACCGGATTCGTCAATCAATTTGCAAATGGCAATGGGATGCTTGATTTGGATAAAATCAAAAGTTTCGAGTGGGCATTTGTTTTTAATACATCCGGAGGAGGCACTCCTAATCCCACTGCATCAGGTTCTATTTTACTCGATAAATGGGAATTAGTTGGAAACAAATATCCACCATTCACTACTTTCGATAATACAGCCTCGGGTTTTTTCAATATCGATGATATGTCGTGGGCTGGTGCAGCAGATCAAGGCTCGGTTCAATTAACCGATAATGTGAATGATAAAATTGAAGGTGCCACTTCATTGCAATTGAATTACACAGTTAATGCTTCGCAGGATTGGGGCGGATATATAAGAGTATATAAAGATATTCCAAAGCCTCAAGATTTTGAATATAGATCTAACTTGGTAATTTATATTAAAAATGAAATTCCGCATGCTTCCCCAAATACCGAACGATTAGACCTGAATTTTTATATTGTTGAAGATAATACGGGTGAGGATGAGACTTGGCGTATAAGACTACCCATAAATCTATCCCAAGCAACGGGTTGGACTCGATATGTATTACCACTTAAACAAGGAGTTGTTACCGCTCCATTTGGTGGTTATATTCTTCCTTCGGATGGATTCGCTCAATATTTCGGCGGGGAACTTGGTGATAATGTTTTTAATTATGATAAAATAAAAAGCTATGGAATTGAACTTGCTGCCGGCGGAACTTCCTCTGGTCCAAAAGGAGAATTATTTAGCGGTACGATTTTCTTCGATTTACTTCAGCAGGGTGGTCAGGCACTTGATACTGAAGTCCCGGATGCACCGGGCAATTTCACCGTAAATGCTTCCACATATTCTAATACTTTCACTTGGGATGATGTAACCAATGAAGATTCGGGTGAAATGTATTTTATTTATGGTTCACATAGCGCATTTAATTCACCATCCGATCAGGGTGTTGAATTGATCGGATTCTATTATGAGAATGTTGGCAACGCAATCCACTATTTACGTTCACCGAAAGTTGATGCCAATGTTACTTATTATTATGGTATCCGATGCGTTGATTTATCGGGTAACGCAGGACCTTTCACTTTTGCTAATTCTATCACAAATATGGCAAAAGGGATAGGAGTTATCTCACTCAATCCGCCTACTGATTTCAATGCAGATGGCAACCTCTCCGAATGGGGTGCTTATCAACCGATTGAAATAAAACTAAGTAATAATACCGGTTTCACATTACCTCCTTTTCAAATTGATAATGATAATGATCTTTCAGCCGAAGCCAGAATTGCTGTTGATGATAAATATTTATATGTCGCCTTTGATATTGAAGATGATCTTGTCTTCCCTGATGCGGCTTTTAATTCTTATGAAAATGATTCGCCTGAATTGATGATCGGATTATATAATCTTCTTGGCTTGCAGCATGATAGCTATCAAAGAGGCGATTTCCCTGATTATCAACTTCGGTTTAATAAGTATTCTTTAAGCAGCGGCAATAATACGATGCTTATTAATAATATACTCTCGCCGGGTGCTAATTATGGGTGGTTTGAAACCTTTCCTTCCGGATATGCAGTAGAGGCTAAAATCCCTCTTTCAGACCTAGCTTTGATGAGAGATAATTTTGGGGATCAAAAGGATAAAATTTTCGTTCCTCAGCCCGGACTGAAAATTCCAATAGATTTTAATATTAATGACCAAGATGTCAGCGGAATTCGTGAAGGATTGCTTTTCTTTTCTAATAATAATCAAGACCAATCATGGAATAATCCTCAACGCTGGGGCAATACTTGGACCGATGATAAATATTTGATTCTTACTTCTCCTAAAGCAAATAATATATTCGCTCCTGCTGCTATCGTTCCTATTCAATGGAACTATATCGGTGCGACAAATATTAAAATTGAGTTTAGTAGCGACGGTACTAATTATTCAGTTGTCGAGGCATCTGTCCCTGCTAACCAAACTTATAACTGGACAGTCCCAAATATAGAAAGTGGAAACTGTTATTTAAAAATTAGTGATGTTGATAATCAATTCTATTCATATAGAAATAGAGACCCATTTATTATTACAAACCAAAACTATACTATTGAATCGGAAGATAATAATGGATTTTCTATGGCTAATCAGACTCAGATAGGAAGTATAATAACCGGAGAAATTTCAGTTCCAGAGGATTTTGATATTTATAAATTCACAGGAAATGCAGGGGATACAATTGATATTGAAGCAAACACACTTAACTCAAATTTATCCGGGATGCTGTTTCTTTTTGATGTAAATAAAAACCAAATAAATAGCTCTCAGGAATATTTAGGTAATTTTCAGCGTCAGCGAATTATTCATGTTCTCCCTGAAACGGGTGAATATTATATACGTATTTCCAATCTATGGAATTGGTACACTGATATGAACAGTTCTATTAAAGGGAATAAGAATTCTGAAATTACAGAATCTGTCGATAGAGGTACCTATAAAATAAAATTAAAATTATGGCAGATATCACCGCCTGAATTAAGTTGGAGAGTTAATAATTCAGATCTATTCAGTAATGATGCTAGAATTGCTATTGAAGCAGCTTCTAATGGCAATAATATTACTATAAAGTTTGAATACTCTACCGATTATTCTTATAATAATTCACTCCCGGATCAAAGCTTTCTCCCGGTATTTTGGAATTATTGGATAAATTCAGATAAACTTGAGGGTCTTACTCCTAATACACAATATAATGTAAGAGTAACTTTAGAAAGCACTTATGGCGCTATTCAATCTTTTGGTCAATTTACTACTCCTCCGGTTTCTCCAAACTTTATTAAAAAAGCAAATGTTGGGGGACATTTTAATGATATGGAATTCACTAGCAACGGAACTGCTTATGCTGTCGGTACAGATATATTTAGATCATCGGACTTTGGAAACAATTGGGAATACGTTAATGCAATTCCATTTTATAGAGAAATTTATGCAATAGAAGCAGTTGGCACATCTCAAATTGCCACTCTCGGCGATCATATAATTGTCAAGTCAATGGATGGTGGCGTAACTTGGGGACATGAAGATTTCCCAAATCAAAATTGGCGCGATCTCGATTTTTTTGATTTTAATAATGGAGTTTTTTGCGGAGATGGAGAGATTATTATCAGCAGAGATAATGGGGCTAATGGAACCCATATTTATACAGGTGAGAGAAGGTTCAACCGTGTGATAATGTTAGACCACAATACAATCTATGCCGTTGGTGATCAAGGTGCCATATTTAAAACTACGGATGCAGGAAACAATTACTCGATCACTTTCCATAACTACAAAGGTTGGCAATTATTTGGGATAGATTTCTTCGATTATAATAATGGGGTTGCTGTTGGTGAGAATGGAAATTTACTTACAACCACCGATGGTGGTGAAAACTGGAATCAGCATTATGAATTTAATGAAACTTTATATGATGTAAAAATGGTTTCGGCTACTGAATTTTATATTGTTGGTAATAATGGTCTAATAATTCATTCAACCGATGGTGGAAATACCTTTGATATAATTGAAAGCGGCACAAGAAATAGGTTAAAAAGAATTACTCTTAATAACGGGAAGATATGGATCTGCGGTGATTGGGGTACGGTGCTAGGTCCTGCAGGTAGTCTTTGTGATATAGAATTTAATGTCGATATGAGAATTCAACATCTCGAAGGGAAATTTGATCCACTAACCGATGGAATATTTCTCAGAGGGTCATTTAATGGCTGGGCTGAAGAACCAATGACTGATCCTGATGGTAATGGAATTTTTTCGGCCACTTTATCTTTAACAAATATTTCTAATTATACATATAAATTCTTTACAAATTCTCAAACAGCACTTAATGGCGGATGGGAAGGCAATGTGGGATCCGGCGGTCCAAATGGTGATAGAGTACTTTTATTAGAGGATGAAACACAATTAAATTTACAACCTGTATTTTTTGATAATAAGTCACCTGAACTCACTTGGTACTCACAGATAAGAGTTGAAGACGGCGCCGATCTGTTCTCGGGTTTCTTTGGCACTCATCCAAATGCTACCGATGGAATTGACCAAAATATTTTTGAATCTGCTCTCCAATCAGCTCCGCAACCAGGGAAGATTGATCTTCGTTTTGCAATTCCGGGCGAAGGTGATTTCTCAGTCCGCGATTTCAGAAATGATTCTGTGGAGAGAATCGAATGGATAATAAATTTCCAAAGAGGAAGCGGAACCGACCCAATAAAATTAAGATGGAATCCAAATGAATTTCCGGGCGATATCCTCATTAAAATTTCTGACTTGAACGGGGCTGCTTTTGATATAAATATGATGGAAACCGATTTTATCGAGATTTCCGATGAAAGTATTACATCGGTAAAAATAATATGCAAAAAATTCCAAACAAAGCAATACGAACTTAATTCCGGTTGGAACTTGGTTTCAGTACCGGTAATGCTTCCAAATATGTCTCCTGCTGCTATTTTCTCAAATAGTGTCTCTTCGGTTTGGGGATATAATAGCGGCTATTATGCTGCTTCACCTTTAGAAATTACTAAAGG
>CALDDL010000063.1 GCA_937936675.1 uncultured bacterium | reverse complement strand
GCAAGAAGGAAATAGAGAACTACGCATACAACGGCTAAGGCGGTGGAGATAAATAAAACCTGCGCGCCGAACTCGTACCAAATAAATCCCGCAAGCGAGCTTGCGATCATGGTAAAGATGCTTTGGAATGCTGTGAATGTTCCGATAGCGGTGGCGGTATCTTTTTTATCCGTAATATTACTAATCCACGCTTTGGAAATTCCTTCTGTTGCCGCTGCATATATTCCATACAACAAGAAGAGGAAGAGGTAATAATAGATTGAGGAGTTTATAGACATACCAAAATAAACTATTGCAAAGATAATAAGTCCGCCGACCAACACTTTTTTAAGTCCGATCTTATCGGCAAGCATCCCGAGCGGAAACGATACGAGCGCATAAATGAGATTATAAAAAATATATACTCCGATAACAGAAGTATCGTTCAAGCCCGCATCTTTAATCCGCAGCAATAAAAATAGATCAGAACTATTGAAAAGTGTGAATGCCAATAAACCGATGACAATTTTTTTATATAGAGCAGGACTAGTCTTCCAATATTTTAAGAATGAAAATATAGAGGGGATTTTTATGCGTTCATTCGAGTTAATTCCGGAAGAAGTCTCGTCATTTCTATCTTCAATGTTTTCTACATCTTCGTTTTTGTTGGAAGGATTACTCTCATTTTGCGAAAATGCGGAAGAAATATTTTCTCTCTGATTTTTATCTGAATAAGCTCGCCCTTCTTCACTAATGAAGTCTTCCACTCGCCCTTTCTTTTTATCCTTAATAAGGAAAGAAGAGGCGATAGCCATTAAGCCCGGAATGAATGCAATAAGAAAAAGTGTAGTATAATTTTCGGGATAGTAGGAAAGATAGATTAATGCGAATAGAGGACCTATGACCGCACCGAGAGTATCCATTGAACGGTGGAATCCGAATATTTTTCCTTTTGTTTGCGGAGTTGCTTCATCGGAAAGAATTGCATCACGAGCGCCGGTTCTGATTCCCTTGCCGAATCGATCCATAGTTCGAGCAATAAAAATTCCGATCGGATGAATAAATATCGCCATCATCGGTTTTGCAATAGCACTGAGAGAATAACCAAGTTGGACAAATGGTGCTCGTCTTTCTAATGAATCAGAAAGTTTGCCGAAATATCCTTTGCTTAATCCGGCAGTAGCTTCTGCCGCTCCTTCAAGTATTCCGATAAGAAAAATCGTAAATCCAATACTCTTTAGGTAAATCGGCATAATGGGATAAAGCATTTCACTCGCCATATCGGTAAACAAACTAATAACTGATAATATCCAAACCGTGCGAGTAATATATTTCATTTTCATTTTATGCGAATGCCTATATCGTGTCGATGTTTATGAAGCAAATAACTAATATAAGTATTTTGAAAAAAAAGATAAAATATCGGTCCAAGAGCAGCTAAGGGACTTAAGAATGTTAATGCAATCCAGATTGTAAATGAATTATTTTTTTGACCGAGACCCTGACCGCATTCTAATCTTAGATCAGAACCGCCAATTTTTTTACCGATTGCAAAATTTATAAAAGCGATTATCGAAATTGCGATTCCAATAAAAAAGATAAAATAGATGGGACCGGTATATTCGGTAACAATAAAATGGGATGCCTTTGAAGAGGCTAGATATAAATTAATTATTAAAAGGAAATATGCATTCCCTTTTCTTTGAATCATATAATTTGCAAATGAAGGGAGATATTTATCGATAATAAGCGCAAGTATTAAAGGATATCCCACCACCTGAAGCGAAGGTAAAAGGACATCAATTACAGATATTTGAATCGATTTTGAAACTACAAGAGGAAGAAGAAACGAAGCTCCGATACTCATTGCAAAATTTGAGATCATTACATAAACGGTAGTGAACTTTATATTTTTATTGAGGATGCTTACAAGAGTAGCCGATGCTATTGCCGTAGGTGCTAATGCCGCAACGAATGCGACCAATGCCAATGTGCTATTAAATGGAAGAATTATATAATACCAAAATAAGGGAGTTATAATATTGGCGGCAACAAGATAAAACTGTTTTCTATCGAATGGATTACCTGAAAAATCGATTTCGAGAAATGCCCAGAAGAGCATTACCATAAGAAAATATTGAATTAAATATGTATAGGAATGCCCGAACGGAAAGAGCACTCCCATAAAAATCGAGATAAAAACGAGAGAATTTTTAAGCAATTATTTTTTCCTGAACTCTAATTTACCCGCTCCGGGATATGTTACTGCAATAGTATCACCGGCAGTATAGTTATTCATTAGCAGTTCCGCTGATAATGGATTTATTAAATATTTTTGTATCGTTCGTTTTAATGGTCTTGCGCCATAAGTGATATCATACCCAATCTGCAATAGAAAATCTTTTGCTTCATCATATACTTCGAGTGAAAGATTTTTTTCTGCGAGCATTCTGCCTACTCGTGTAAGTTGAATATCGATTATCTCTTTTAATTCCGATTTCAATAATGGTTTGAATAATACTATCTCATCTATACGATTAAGAAACTCTGGACGAATAGTGCGTTTGAGTAATTCAGAAAGATCAATACGAAGTTCACCCATTACCTTATCAATATTTTCTTCTGAAATTAAACTAAGTTTTTCCTGAATTAATTGCGAACCGAGATTTGATGTCATAATGATAATTGTATTTTTGAAATCAACGGTTCTTCCTTGATTATCGGTCAAGCGTCCCTCATCTAAAACTTGAAGAAGAACATTATAAACATCGGGATGTGCTTTTTCAATCTCATCAAGCAATACAACCGAATATGGTTTTCTTCTTACAGCTTCGGTTAATTGACCACCTTCATCATAACCTACGTAACCGGGAGGGGCACCAATCAGACGGCTTACAGAAAACTTCTCCATATATTCTGACATATCTATTCGGATCATCGAATGCTCATCATTAAAAAGAAATTCAGCTAATGCACGAGCAAGCTCGGTTTTTCCAACTCCTGTGGTACCGAGAAAGATAAAAGAACCGATCGGTTTATTTGCATCCTGCAATCCTGCACGCGATCTTCGGATAGCGTTTGATACCGCATAGACAGCTTCTTTTTGTCCGACAACTCTTTTATGAAGTTCATCTTCGAGACGAATTAATTTCATTCGTTCGCTTTCGAGCATTCGGCTTACTGGTATTCCAGTCCACTTAGCAACTACCTCCGCGATATCCTCAGCGTCAACTTCTTCTTTAAGCATTTTTGTATTTTCTTGGATCGATGCGAGCTCTTCGGTTTCTTGTTTTAATTTTTTTTCAAGGTCATTAATTACTCCATATCGCAATTCGGCAACTTTACCAAGATTGCCTTCCCGTTCATATTTATCGGCATCGATTTTTACTTTCTCGATATCGCTTTTCATTTTGCGGATTGTCTGAATTTTTTCTTTTTCTCTCTGCCAATGAAGACGGAAAATATTTCTTTCTTCTTCAAGTCCGCTTAATTCTTTTTGAAGTTCAGTTAAGCGAATTTGTGAATTTTCATCTCGTTCTCTTTTTAGTGCTTCTCTTTCGATTTCGAGCTGCTTTACTTTTCGTTCGATTGTATCTAATTCCTCGGGCATTGAATCGATTTCGATTCTAAGTTTAGAAGCCGATTCATCGATAAGATCAATTGCTTTATCGGGCAGGAAGCGATCGGAGATATATCTATTGGATAATTGAACTGCTGCTACGATTGCTCCATCGGTAATGCGTACTCCGTGATGAACCTCGTAACGTTCTTTCAATCCTCTTAGAATAGAGATAGCATCTTCTTCGGATGGTTCATTTACCATTACAGGTTGAAATCTTCTTTCTAATGCAGCATCTTTTTCTATATATTTTCTATATTCATCAAGTGTGGTGGCTCCGATTGTATGAAGCTCGCCTCGTGCTAATGCGGGTTTTAATATATTAGCTGCATCCATAGCACCATCGGTTCTGCCTGCACCCACGAGCTGATGAAGCTCATCAATAAATAGAATTACTTCGCCTGCGGAATCTTGAACCTCTTTTACAACTGCTTTAATTCTCTCTTCAAATTGTCCGCGGTATTGAGCACCGGCTACTAAAGCTCCGAGATCGAGAGCGACTATTTTTTTTGTTTTTAATGATTCGGGAACGTCTCCTGAAATTATTCTATGAGCAAGTCCCTCTGCAATTGCGGTTTTGCCCACTCCGGGTTCACCGATTAATACAGGATTATTTTTTGTTCGTCTCGAGAGCACTTGAAGTACTCTTCTGATTTCTTCGTCTCGTCCGATAACAGGATCAAGTTTTCCGGTTCGAGCAAGTTCATTCAAGTCTCTTCCATATTTTTTTAATGCTTGATAAGTTTCTTCAGGATTTTGAGACGTTACTCTTTGATTGCCTCGAATATCTTTTAATGCGGCAAGAATTATATTTTTTGTAATTCCATTATTTTTTAGTAGCTGTGATGATGGCGTGCTCGAATCGGCTAATGCAATTAGTATATGTTCAGTCGATATATATTCATCTTTCATTGAGCGCGATTCATCGGCAGCCTTATCTAAAATTTTTGAGGTAACTTGTGATAACTGCGGCATACTAGTGCTTGTGCCAGTTACCTTCGGTAATTTTTCCATTAATTCGCTAAGCTTAATTTTAACGGTGGATATATTACCGCCCGATTTTTGAATTACAGAGACAGCGAGATTATCAGGATCTTGAATCATCGCCGCTAATATATGTTCCGGTTCAATTGTTGGGTTATTGTAGTTTTGGGCTATCTCTATTGCGTTTTGAATTGTTTCTTGCGCTTTGACAGTAAACTTATTAAAATCAATTGCCATATTATCCTCCTATCATATTACCTACCTCATATAATACAATTTATGAGTATTAAAAGTTTCTATCCTTAAAAATAGTCAATTGATTAATAAACTACATTAAATTGATTTTCTTTTATAATTCTCTTTTATTGCATTTCCTCGAACATAAATCGGACGTAACTTATTACGATTAAATAAGTTATAGATATACGTAATTTGATAATGGTGGCGAATTTTGTTAATTTAAAAGATTTTCTTAAAAGAGAAATATGATTTTAATCGAAGATACAATAACTGCATTAGCCACTCCGGCGGGAGTGGGAGCTTTATCTATTATTCGTGTTTGCGGACCCCTTAGTTTTGAGGCAACAGATAAAATATTTAAAGGAAAGAAATTAATTTCAGAATCCGATTCACACACCATTCATTACGGAAAAATTATTTCATTAGATGGCGAGCAGATTGATGATGTGTTGGTCTCTGTTTTCCGAACGCCTCATTCATATACTGGCGAAGACTCGGTAGAAATAAGTACTCACGGAAGTCAATTAATAGTACAAAAAATTATCTCTTTATTTTTAGATAATGGAGTTCGATTAGCCGAGCCGGGAGAATTTACTAAACGTGCATTTTTAAATGGAAGAATAGATTTAGCTCAAGCTGAAGCGGTAGCCGATATAATTAATTCAAGAAGTGATGCATCGCTTAGAGGCGCAAGGAATCAGCTCAATGGCTTGCTTTCTCAAAAAGTTGATTCACTTAGAGAAGAGCTTATAACAACATCATCACTCATCGAATTGGAGCTGGATTTTGCCGAAGAGGAATTGGAATTTATTTCTCTTTCGAAAGTTGCTGAATCGATAAGTAATATTATATATGAGATCTCCGAACTATTGAAAACATATTCATTCGGTAGAGTAATGAGAGATGGGGTTAATGCTGCATTAGTCGGTAAACCCAATGTTGGCAAGTCATCAATTCTTAATTATATGCTTAAGGAATCACGCGCAATCGTAAGCGAAATACCGGGTACTACAAGAGATGTAATTCGCGAAGAAGTTGTTATCGATGGAATTTTATATAAATTATTTGATACTGCAGGAATTCGTTTTACTGAAGATATAATCGAGAAAGAGGGAGTATTCAGAAGCCGCGATGCAGTTAAAGCTGCCGATGTTGTTCTTTTTATTAACGATATCGAAACGGGATTCTCGCTTGACTTGTATAATGAGTTATTGGAATTAACGAGTGATGACAGAATTATTAAGGTGCTCAATAAAGTTGATTTGATGCATGGTGAACATTTTAATGCAGACGTAAAGATATCTGCTAAAACGGGTTTAGGTATGAATGAATTATATCACCTTTTAAATGAAAAAGCGATCGGTTCTTCTAATTATAGTGAGAAGACGGCAATAGTATCAAATCTTCGTCATTTCGAAGCACTTAAATTAGCAAAAAAGCAATTAGAGTCTGCATTAGTATCAATCGATGAAAAATTATCGGGTGAGTTTATAGCTGTCGATTTAAGAAATGCAGAAAATTCACTGAGTGAGATAATAGGTAAAGTTACAAATGATGATATATTAAATAATATATTTTCAAAGTTTTGTATAGGGAAGTAGCAATTTTGACTTAAAAAGAGATGTTACAAATAAATTTATATGCAAAGATTAAAATAATTAAATTATATATAATTATTAAAAATTGTTTCACGTGAAACGAAAT
>CALDDL010000062.1 GCA_937936675.1 uncultured bacterium | reverse complement strand
GTGGGAAAATGAATAAAGAAGTGAAGAAAAAAGCTCCGGTCTGGTTCTATCTCGTAATGATATCCATTCCTCTGATATTGATTCTATTGCTCGAGCTTGGTCTAAGGGTATTTGATTACGGAAAAGATTATTCACCTTTTATTACGATTGACGAAAACTATTCGGAATTTTATTTTCCCAATCCCGAACTTACTTTCAAATATTTTAAGAATATAAAAAATCCTCCTTCGGTAATTTATGATGGTTTCAAAAAAATTAAGGACGAAGATACTTACCGGGTATTCGTTCTAGGGGGGAGCAGCACTGCCGGCTGGCCCTATGGCTTTAATGTCCCTTTCCCTCGATATATCAAAAGACGATTAGAACTTCTCTATCCCGATAAAAATATTGAAGTAATTAATCTCGGTATAACGGCAGTAAATACATACACGATTGCCGATCTGGTGCCCGATATATTGGAGCAAAAGCCGGACTTAATTTTAATCTATGCCGGACATAATGAATTCTATGGTGCGCTTGGTGTCGGCTCGAATGAATCGATCGGGAAAAGCAGAGCGGTAATAAAATTAGTTTTGTGGCTTCGTAATTTTAAGTTGACCCAATTAGTAGAAAATATTATTTCCTCCTCGGCAAAGCTTGTGGCGGGAGACTCCGAAGGGCAGCAGGCTCAGAACGAAACTCTCATGTCCAAAATGATCGGCGAAAAAGCAATTCCCTATGGTTCGGAAACATACAGGCTCGGTCTCGAACAATTTGAATATAATATGCAAGATATTATCGAGGAGATTAAGTCCGCGAATGTAAATCTTATCATCGGTACTCTTACTAGCAATCTCAAGCAAAAACCGTTTATCTCGGAAAGCATCCAAGGCGAAGAAAAAGCAGATAAAGTTTATCAGGATGCGGAGCAATCGGAGGCAGCAGGCAAACTAAATGAGGCAAAAGAAAAATATTATAAAGCGAAAGATTTAGATGCTCTTCGGTTCAGAGCGTCTTCGGAAATAAATAAAATAATTTTTGATCTCGCCGGCAGGTATGGTATCGCTATTACCGATATAGATTCCGCATTTAATTCCAAAAGTCCTAATGGGATTACGGGTTATAATTTAATGACCGATCACCTTCACCCCACTGCAGAAGGATATCAGCTAATCGGCAAAACATTTTTTGATAAAATGATTTCGGAGAACTATCTCCCAAAATTCGAGAAGAAAAATATCTCAATCGCCGATCAGGAAAAATTTATGAATGATACTTTCCCCTTCACCCCGTTGGATTCGGTGATTGCCGATATAAGATTGAGGAAATTATTAGGTGCATATCCATTCGTACCGAAAGGAAGCGAAAATATTCTTATTAAGAATTTGCGCATAACGAATAAGGTTGATAGCATCGCAGTGGAAGTATATAATCAGCAGATCACTTATTCCGAAGGTCATCGAGCACTCGCCAAGCATTATTATGAAACGGGAGATGCGGATAATTTTATTAAAGAGATGAATGCGGTGGTAAACGATCAGCCATTGGCATCACAGTTTTATGTCCTTGCGGGCGAATCGCTTATTAATATGAATCGATATGATGAGGCGTTAATATATCTTCAGCGGTTAATTCGATTAGAAAGGAATGCGTGGGTAACAAAATGGATCGGCTCGATTTATCTGAGCAAGAAAAATTATTCCGAGGCGGAGAAATATCTCAAAGAGAGTGTATCGCTCGATAGCAGCGATCCGCAGACTTTATATAATCTTGCGGGAGCTTATTTTTATACGGGTAAGATTGATGAAGCTATTGCGGCAACCAAAGCGTGTCTGGCACTTAATAATAATTATGCCGGTGCGCGGCAATTCCTAAGCGGCTTAAACGCACTTAAATCCCGCTCCGCTAACCGTTAATAATTAGTGTGGG
>CALDDL010000061.1 GCA_937936675.1 uncultured bacterium | reverse complement strand
GAAAAAAACAATTACACTAAGCTTACTTCATACAATGAACTTTTTGATTTTGCTTATCAAACTACATTAGTTAATTCCAATATCGAGTTAAGTCCTATTGCGGTTAGCACTAAAGGATATATAATTCCGGCATTATTTATTTCGAGCGATAAATTCGGTGAGGATAAAAATAAAGTGAGAGTAATGGTCTTTGCTCAGCAGCATGGCAATGAACAGTCGGGTAAAGAAGGGATGCTCCTTTTACTCAAAGAGATCGCCTTAGGAAAACACAATAGATTTTTCGATAGGATAGATTTAATTTTAATTCCACAAGTTAATCCCGAAGGAAGCGAAGCAAATAAAAGAAGAAACGGAGTGGGGGCAGATCTAAACAGGAATCACTTAATCCTTACAATGCCTGAAACCATTGGTCTTCATCGTGTTTTTAATAACTACTTACCCGAAGTTACTTTAGATATTCATGAGTACTATCCATATTCCGAAGAGTGGGAAAAATTAGGTTACCGAAAAAATTATGATGAACAGATCGGAATTATTACCAATATAAATGTATCTCAAAAAATAAGGGATGAACAAAGGAAAAATTTTCTTCCGTATATATTTACTTATATAAGAACGGCAGGATTTACGGCTAATGAGTATCTTCTCGGCGGACCTCCCGGAATCGAAAGAATGCGTTATAGTACCGTGGATATTGATGATGGAAGACAGAGTCTTGGGATATTAAATTCATTCTCACTTATTTTCGAGGGGCTTAATGGAATTGATTCGCTCAGTAATATGAAAAGAAGAGCTAATGGACAGAAGACGGCAGTGCTTGGATTGCTTCAATATGTTTATGAAAATGCTTCTTCAATAAAATCATTGGTAGCCGATGAAAGAGAAGCTCTCATTAATGAAGAAGAAAATAAATGCGCCATTCAGATGGAACATTATTCGACTAAAGATTCTAAAGATGTTACCTTCTATTCTACAAAATCGGGTCGGGATACAGTTATAAGTGTCCCCGAATTTCACGATAAAGTAAAATCTGTTTTTGAAATTGTATCTCCCACCGGATATCTAATTTCTAAAGATGATATGAAACTATATGAATGGATGCGAAGACATAATATAGAATATATCTCAGCCGATAGCGCACGAATTAATAAGGCAAAAATTTCTTATTACGAAATTAAAGGTGCGATAAAGAAAACTTTAGAAGAATCGGAAATTACTTTGCCTGAATTAGAAGAAAAACCAGTAACGAAAATTAGTCTTACGAACTATTACTATCTACCAATTAATCAGTTACATAACAAAATGCTTCCATTAGCTTTAGAACCCCAATCTCAATTGGGGTTAAGCAATTACCAAGAATTTAATTATCTAAAAAAGGGAAATGAATTTTCTATACTTCGAGTGAATAATTAATGCGAAATATTAAAGATGGTCATCATCGAATGAATCTTCGTCATCGAAAAGACTATCATCGGTAAAATCTATATCATCTTCATCGAATTCATCCGGTTCTTCGATAACGGGGGCATCGTCTTCATCGCTTTTCGATTTTGAAGAGACTTCGCTATCATTTACTAAAGTTTCTTCCTCGAAATAACTGCTGCGTGTGTAATTGCTATCAAGCTTATCTAAAACAAGACCAACTAATTCATTTACAAGAGCAGCTTTCATTGCCTTATCGGTAATTTTTGTTGGCTCTTCTTCGCTCTCGATAAACGCTTCTGTTTCTTCATAAAGTTTTACTAACGCTTTTTTATCAAGCTTAGATAAATTAGCGGTAATGATCGATTCAATCTCTTTCATCACCGTCTGATCCCAAGTTCCTTCATCTTCCATCTGAGCTTGAAGCGAAGCCCAAATTGTTATTTTCTTCTGTCCGGGTGCGGGTTGTTTTTTCAGTATTGCAACAATATCAGTGACAGTCTTTTTTAACGGCATAACTACTAAATCTCCATTCTTTTCTTTTGTATAAGCTAAATTAAAAAATTTTTTATAAAACAAAAGTTAAATATTTTTCCTATACTCCCCAACTATTGCTTAGGAGAGTTTCCCATTATAAATTTCAAAATACCTCCTGCCAAAATTTCATCATGATCAATAGAATAATCATCGATTGGATTTCCATTTAATTCAATCGACTGAATATAAATATTTTCTTTTGATTTTCTATCTGCAATAATAGTAAAAATTTTACCATTTGGAAGTGCGATTTCGGCTTTATCAAATAATGGAGACCCGATGCTATATTTTTGATTAGCGGGATTAACGGGATAGAAACCGAGAGCCGAAAAAACGTACCAAGCAGACATCTGACCGCAATCTTCATTACCTGAAAGTCCATCGGGCTTATCGCTATAAAGTGTAGTGATAATCTTATTAATCATTCTCTGCGTTTTCCATGGAGTGCCGCAGTAATTATAAAGATAAGCTATATGATGGCTCGGTTCATTTCCATGGGCGTATTGACCAATTAAGCCCGAAATATCAGAGGATGCATTCTCTCCATCAATTTTGGAATCAATTGTGAAAAGAGAATCGAGTTTCTCTTCGAAGATTGCTTTTCCACCCATAAGATTTATCAGACCCAAAATATCATGTGGTGCAAACCAACTATACTGCCAAGCATTACCCTCGGTAAAAATATCATCGCGATGATTAGAATATCGAGGATTAAATGGCTCTTTCCATTTTCCATCCGAATCCTTACCGCGCATAAACTTAAGAGAAGAATCGAAAAAGTTTTTATAGTTATTTGAACGATTTAAAAAATAATTATAGTCTTCCTCTTTATTGAGATATTTAGCAATTTGAGCAATGCACCAATCATCATAGGCATATTCCAAACCTTTGGAAACAGATTCGTTTTCTTTATCAGAAGGAATATAGCCAAGCTCTTTCCAATGTTTTAGACCTAGTTTATCTTGCATAGCACTTTTTTTCATAGCTTCATAAGCAAGGTTAATATCGAATCCATTAAAACCTTTTAGTATTGCATCGGCAATTACGGGGATTGCGTGATAACCAATCATAGTACCGGTTTCATTGCCCATCAGTTCCCATACAGGAAGCTGACCTGTCTCGTTATAATGTCCGAGCATCGAATTAATAAAATCATTTATTTTATTCGGTGCAATCAATGTAAAGAGCGGATGAGCAGCACGGAAAGTATCCCAGAGAGAGAAAATTGTATATCTATTATAGCCATTGGTATTTCGGACGGAACTATCAGGTGATTTGTAATTTCCGTCAATATCGCTATAAAGCGAAGGAGCTATTAATGAATGATAGAGTGCTGTGTAAAAAGTTTTTTTTGTGGATTCATCATCAGAGGTAATTTTTATTTTTAGTAATTCTTTTTCCCAAAGGTTATTGGTGTGATTAGCAGCGTCTTCAAAATTCCAATTGAATTTATCAGTAAGAAAATTCTTTTTTGCTCCTTCGATGCTTGCCGAGGAGATAGCTGTTTTTATAAGTATCGTTTCGTCAGTTTTGGTTTTATATTTAAGGAAAAGACGCAGTTTTTTGCCGTGCACTTCTTTGTTATGTGTTATATAGAGGGAGGCATCACCACCTTTATTTTGATTATTGGTTATCTCTGTAAATATTACTTTTTTATTTACTGCCCCGGAATTTGCTTTATCTGTTTTTGCATCAATGGTATTCTGACCACCCGATTTTTCTCCAGTCGGACTGATTGATTTATCCGAATCCGCGCTAACCGATTTCTTCCCATCGGGGCTGATTGAGATTTCATCATCCGATGATAAAATAAAAGAAGAGAACGGTTTTGAAAAATGTGTAGTGAAATAAACTTTTTGATCGGTCGCCCAACCTTTAGAAAATCGATAGCCAGAAATTGTTGTATCATTTTCTATTTTTATATAAGTATCGGTAGGGCTATCCCAATTAATTGCAAAACCTAAATCAAGCATTATATAAGCATACTCTGATTGAGGAAAGGTATATTTTTGAATCCCGGTGCGCTCGGTGGCAGTGAGTTCCACTTTTATTCCTGAATCGTCTAATCGAACCGAATAATAGCCCGCGGAAGCAGTTTCGCTGCTATGTGAAAATTTTGATTGAACTTTTTCGGGAAGTGATGATGATGTTAATTCCTTCTCGGAAATAAAGGGCATAAATGATATATCGCAAAGATCGCCTATCCCTGTTCCACTTAAATGAGTGTGCGAAAATCCTGTAATAAGTGAATCAGAATAATTATAACCGGAGCACCAATCCCAGCCGCTTCTTCCGTTATCGGGACTAAGTTGCATCATTCCGAAAGGTGTAACAGCTCCGGGGAATGTATGCCCGTGTCCGCCGGTACCGATGAAAGGGTCAATATATTTTGTGAGTCTTTCTTTTTCAGAGCTTTTTGGATTAATCTCGCCAGAATTTTTATTTCCATGTTTAAGTGACTGTGAACTGTTACCGGAAGACGTAAATTTTTTTGATATAGATTTTGCTGCTGCTAGCTCAGATCCGTTTCTTTCTTGGAAAGATATTTCAGCTTCACTTGAACTATTTGATATTTTATCAGTCGAATAATTATTTTTCACCTCACTTATTTGTTGTGCCTCTATTGTCGCTGCTATTATTAGCACTACTATCAGTATTTTTTTCATTGTAATCATCCTTTTAAAAGCATCGGATAATCATTATGAATTTTTATAATGAGTTCACCGAATAATGTATTAGCCCAAGCGAACCAAGAGCGTGAGAACTTTTCGGGATTATTTTTATAGAAAGATTCGTGCATAAATCCGGTATTAGCATGTGTGTTTTTAAGAGTGTGAAGACATTTTTTAATCTCTTCCTTGCTATCGGAAGTAAGTGCTTGCATAATAATCGAGAGATGCCAAATTTGATCAACTCCCGCATGTGGTCCTCCGATTCCGTCGCCTGCGCTCCCCTTGAAAAAATAGGGATTAGATTCACTCAATAAAAATTTGCGTGTGTTTTTATAAAGAGGATTTTCTTTCTCGATTGCATCGAGATAGGGAAGCGAGAGTAAACTTGGAATATTCGCATCATCCATAAAAAGTTTATTGCCATATCCGTCAACTTCATAAGGAATTATTTTACCGAAATTAAGATGATCCGAATAGGCGAATTTATTTAATGCTTTTTCCACTTCATCTGCAAGCAGGGAGCATTCATTCGCAAATGATTTATCATTCTTTACTTTTATTAATATTTCCGCGAGTTGCCTCAGAGAAACGACCGCAAAATAATTTGATGGAATAAGGAAAGAGAAAATAGTAGCATCATCGGAGGGACGGAAGATAGATACAATTAATCCTACAGGAACGATTGGGTTTCCATATCCGCCGCCTGCTACCGTATCGGATTGCCATCCGGTTACTCTTTGGAATTTATAAGGAGATTTTTGATTGCCATCCTTTCGCTGCTGTTCTTTGAAAGTCTTTAGAACGAGCTTCATAGCATTATACCATTCATCATTAAATGGAGAAGAGTCGCCTGTGGTTTTCCAATAATTATATGATAAGCGAATTGGATAACAGAGGGAATCGATTTCCCATTTTCTTTCGTGGAGTTCCGGCTTCATATCCGTCAGATCGCTCATCCATTCCGAATGTCCCGGACCGTCATTAAAAGCATTTGCATAAGGATCGATTAGGATACATTTTGATTGTCTATTTATCACTCCTGCAATTAAGTCTTTCAGTTTTTTATCTTCCTTCGTTAAGGGTAGATACGGAAAAACTTGTGCCGTGGAATCTCTAAGCCACATCGCATTTATATCACCTGTAATTACAAATGTATCGGGTTTGCCATCGATATATCTAAAAGTTACTGTGGTATCGAGTGTATTAGGAAAGCAATTCTCAAACATCCAAGCAAGTTCATCATCTGAAATGTCTTTTTTAATCTCGGCGATTTTAGCTTCTACTGCCTCGCTGGTGAATTTTCTTTCTGATAAAGGAGGACGTTTAGTTGAGAATTTTGAATCAGAGACTAAAGTAGAATTCGATATTTCAGTACCCGAAATTCTGTCGGAGATTAATTTATTACTCAAATCATTTGAAAATAATTTCCCTGAAATTGCAATTCCTACTGCAGCAAAACCTCCAGTTTTAATAAAATTTCTTCTCGATGGCATTTTATTTTCTCGGATATAATTAGACGGATTAGTTATAAGGAAAATTACGCATTCTAAGATAAAAGTAAAATTAATTTATTTGTAAAGAGTGGGGGTGTAGTTATTTATATAAAAGAAGTGATGACAAGAATATTCCTGAAGAAAAGAGTTATTTCCTATTTATATTTTTCATGTCTGACTGATAATTAAACAAACAAATAATTTCCATTTCGTATCTTTCAGGTCTCCTAAATGCTTAGGCGTGTCTATAGTTTCTACTTTATATCCTCATGTCTATAATTAAACAAACCACAGATTTCTGCAGCTTCATCTAGAATTCCAACCTCATGTATAGCTTGCCTCCACTATTTTACCAAAAGTTGTACCCTTCAATTTGGCATCAATTAAATCAAGGAATATCACCAATATTCACAGTGATAAATATTATTAAATTGAGTAAATTAGTTAATTATAAAAAAAAGCCCCCGTAGCTCAGTGGATAGAGCATTGGTCTCCGAAGCCATGCGCGCAGGTTCGATTCCCGCCGGGGGTACAAAATGAATTTTTCTATTCTTATTTAATTCACTTTAAGTTTATGTCAAAAAATTAGAAAAAATGGCAGGTCAAAAAGAAATCCCTATCTAATCTTAAAATAGAATATTATGGCAATTTATCCGCAAATAACCAGCTTTAAAAGAGGAAATCATTAAAAATCTTCAAGTTCGATAAAAAGTCCTTTTTTATATATTCAAAAATGTTCTTATACTTACAGATTAATTTTTATTTTATTTGGACATTAGTATGGGATATATCAGAATTAAGAAAGGTTTAGACCTGCCATTAACCGGTAAGCCAAAACAAGAATTATCCGAAACAAAACTTCCCAAACGTGTTGCTCTTATCGGATCTGATTATGTAGGTCTTAAGCCGACTATGAATGTTGCCGAGGGAGATACCGTTAAATTAGGTGATCTGCTTTTCACCGATAAAAAAATCGAAGGAGTTAAATATACTTCACCCGGTTCGGGAAAGGTTATTCAAATCAATCGAGGCGAAAAAAGAGTTTTTAATTCGCTTGTAATTGAGCTCTCCGGTAATGATGAAAATAAATTTAAGTCATATTCCGAAAAAGAACTTAGCAATTTAAGTGTAGAGCAAGTAAAGGAATTATTAATTGATTCCGGAGCGTGGACAGCATTAAGAACGCGTCCATTTAGCAAGGTTGCAAGTCCTAAAAACACCCCTCACTCAATATTTGTTACTGCTATGGATACTAATCCATTAGCTCCTTCGGTGGAAAAAATTTTAGAAGGCAATGAAAATCATTTTAAGAATGGTTTAGCTGTAATCTCAAAATTGACAAAAGGAAAAGTGTTTTTATGTAAATCTAAAGATGCTAAGATTCC
>CALDDL010000060.1 GCA_937936675.1 uncultured bacterium | reverse complement strand
CAGCATCAAGATCATTAAAAGCTATAATCTTATCAAATCTACCGGCTCGCCTCGCTGCTTTATCTATTCCATCTTCGTGATTGGTAGCACCGATGATGGTAAAAAAACATATTGTCACCATATAGTGACAATATGTTTTCATCTGTCCTATTCTTAAGCTGATAACCGAGACACTATTTTATAAGTTGACTATAACTTATTATATAATAAGATGTTAGGAGCTTTCACCGGCAATTTAGAGTTTTAATAACGGACTATCCCCTATCTTTGGCTCTCTAAAAATTATTCATTTATAAAGGAATGGCTTTCCAGAACTAATACTTAATATTGAAAAAAAATTACTTGTTTTTATTGTTAAGTTCAGCAATACAGGCATTGTTTTGAAGTATACGAGGTTAATTGACTTGTTAATATTTCGAATCAAAGCTCATTAATAGTATTGTTGACCTTCTGATCAAGCTCCTCTATATGCTTGTCATTAATAAAGAATCTGTTATCGTTTGAAAGCCTATTTAGCATTTCTCTAAAACGGCTAAAATTATTTATTCCTATTATATTTCTATTTGAATCGAGTTGTTCTATTATGTTATGATATCCAATCTGATTGAGAGCAAAAGCAGATAAATAAGTCTTTAATTTATCCGGTGTTAAATTCTCGTAGGATAAGGAATCAAGCATAAAAATTCTTCGCTTGGTTATACTATTATAACGGTCTACCCAAAGGGTAACTAAATATTTATAAAATTCACTATTGTATAAATCAGAAAACATTATTGGTGCATTCGATTTAAGATTGTTTTTAACTTTACTTAAGAATCTACATTCATATCTTAAAATGTTTTTATTAATAAACTCTTCCGGTATTGTATTTTTTTTATCCTGTAACTCTTTAATCTTATTGTAAAAAACAAATGATTTTTCATTGCTTTTAGATCTATATTCTACCGTTTCGTCTTCTGTTTCTAACCTTTTATAAACAGTTATTCTGTTCAATGCCATTAAATATTCTGACACTGGGTGATCCAATTCGATGCATCTACCAATATCCAAACGTAAGATTTCGGCACTAGATATATCAACACCTAACTCTTCCGACAGTTTACTACAAGCCTCACGTATTTCTGACCTTGTGAGATCATATATATTTGAATTATAAAAATATTTTGATAGTGACCCGCTAAAAGATATCGTATCATGTACTGACGTCACATAGAAATTATAAAATTTTCCCTTTATTTTAGCAACACCGTTATTCCTATTGATAACTTCCTTTGTTTTAGCAAGTTTATCTATAATCCCCTGTACTATAACAGGGTCATCTATGTGAATAGTAAATCGTAGTGTATCTATCATAAAAGCTCAATACCTTATCAAGTTTTGATAAAAAATTCTTATTATTTTATATAGGGTTACTAAAATAAGCCTTAATTTAATGACTTACAACTTATGGGTAAAAATTATTAAAGCGGAGTTATCGCCCTCTATAAGGCTTTTGAAATCGCAGATAGTATAAATTTAAGCCAATGCCAGAAACAGGGCTTATAACTAGATTATGTGCGAAATTATGGGTATTTACAAACAAAGCCAAACATACAACTTATCGTAATGAAAAAGGGGAAATTCCCTCTCCCCTACAAAACAATTATAAAATTAATAATTAGTAAAACAAGTGGTTCAATATATATGCAAAATTGTTATATTTGCATATTAAAAGAACCATAATGAATAAATAATGAAACTAATAGATGTATTTATTAACCAGCAAGGTTACGCTCGAATGAAGGATTTTAAAGTAGCAAAAATTCATACACGTGATGTTGCAAATGCTTGTGCCGATGGTCTTATTGAAAAAATAAAACCCGGACTGTATAGATTGGTGGATTATCCTTGGGATGAACATAGCAGCTTTACAGATATTTACGCCGCGAATAATAAAGCGGTGATTTGCCTCCTTTCGGCAATTGAGTACTACGATCTCACTACCTTTAACCCTACCGTGGTATCAGTAGCGATTCCGCATAACGCTGCTAAACCTAAGATAATTTTCCCTCCTACCAAAATATATTTTTTTAAGGACAAATATTATCATACAGATATAATAACTATTAAATCAAAAAACGGAACCTTTAACATATATTCCGTTGAAAAAACAATAGTTGACTTGTTTCGCTACCGAAATAAAATTGGTGATGATATCGTACTCGAAGTTCTTAAAAATTACATCCATCATAATAAAAAAAATCTATATAAACTTTTAGAATGTGCTAAATTCTTTAAAATACAAGATAAATTACTCCCATATATGCGAGCTATGGTTATATGAAGAATAAAATAAATACCAGAAATATATCAGCCTCGGTTAAAGATAGGTTATACTCCGCTGCTAATGCTAATAATGTCGACTTTAATTTTCTATTACGTCAGTATTTTCAAGAGCGTTTTCTATTCAGATTATCAAAATCTATGTATGTCAATAACTTTATCCTTAAAGGAGCTTTGCTTTTTCTTGCACATGATATTAGCAGACATAGACCAACTAAAGATGTGGATTTCTTAGGAAAGAATATAAACAATGATGTAATCGAAATTGAGCAAATAATCAAAGAAATAGCCGCAATAGATTTTCCCGATGGAGTTGTTTTTGCCCCCGATTCCATAAAAACCGAAATTATAAAAGAACACGCAGACTACCAAGGAGTAAGAGTCCACTTAAAATGTTCCCTCGGCACAGTTAGAAGTGTAATTCAATTAGATATAGGATTTGGCGATAAACTGGTCTGCGGACCAAATAAAATCGAATTTCCTATAATATTGGATTTTGACCCGCCGGTAATACAAGTATATTCCATTGTATCTGCAATTGCAGAAAAATTCCAAGCAATTGTCTCTTTAGGATTAGCTTCGAGCCGAATGAAAGATTATTCGGATATATTTTATTTCGCATCAACTCGTTCATTTAAATCAGAGGAATTATCTGAAGCGATTAAAACTACTTTTAATCATCGAAAAACAGAATTAGAGAACTACAAATATATTTTTAACGACGAATATAAGAATAACCCCGTCCTTAATCGCATGTGGAAAGCCTTTATTGCAAAACAGGATATGTCGACAGATATCGACTTCCCTGATGTAATTAGTAAAATAGAATGCTTTTTACTGAAATGCATCGATAAACCTTATCAGAATATGGTATGGAATTATAGATCGTTTATATGGGAGTAACTTTTTAACCCAACTTATCGTTAAGTTATTTATCACTTTAAATTTGCATAATATTACGTATTAACGTATTATTGTAAAAACGTAATTAC
>CALDDL010000059.1 GCA_937936675.1 uncultured bacterium | reverse complement strand
AGAGAGAAAACTCAAGTAGCAAAAGATCATGGTGCTATCGGCGTATTAATGGCATCTTTTCCTAATGATAAAATTCCACAAGCTCCAATTGGAAGTTTAATCAACGGTAAAGGTGAGCAATTGCTCGATATGCCCCAGATTCATATTGATCTTCCTTTAGCCGATAATTTATTCGAGGGCAGCGGGACAACATTAAAAATGATGCAATCCGCAATTGATACGGAGAAAAGACCACATTCCATAGCCCTATTAAATAAGGTGAAAATAGAAGTAAAAGCAGAATACAAAAAAGAAGTTGAAACATGGAATATAGCAGGGATAATTGAAGGTTCGGACCCGGTACTAAAGAATGAATATATTATTCTTGGTGCTCATTTGGATCATGTAGGAGGGCAGGGGGATGGTGAAATTTATTTCCCCGGAGCTAATGATAATGCTTCCGGCTCTGCTGCAGTTTTAGAAATAGCTCGCACCTTAAGTAAACTTGAGAATAAACCGAAGCGTTCGATTATAATTGTTCTCTTCGCCAGCGAGGAACTTGGTCTTAATGGTTCTACTTTTTTCGCAAATAATCTTAATATCCCGAAAGAAAATATTAAGAGTATGTTCAATATGGATTGTGTCGGTTATGGTGATTCCATACAAGTCGGCGGCGGTATTGATAATAAAGAAATGTGGGATTTGGCTAAATCGATTGATGATAAAAATGATCGTTTGATGACTTCTAATACATGGAAAGGGGGAGGAGCGGATGCCGAACCTTTTTACCGGAATGGAATTAAAACGCTTTATTTCGTTACGACAAATAGCTATGCTCATCTTCATAAGCTCAGCGATAAAGTGGAGACTTTGAACGCCAAACTATTCGAAGCAATTACACGATTAACATACAGAACACTATACGAAGCTGCAAATATATAGCTCTCTTCTAGTGCCACATCTGCCCGGAGCGAAATGCAAATAACGGAATCTGAGAATAATTCAGATTTAATAAGTAGAGAAGGAAACGATTATGAGAGTAGGGAATTTGATATTCAAAAAGTGTTATTCCAGCAGCTTGAAGATTTTGGAGTAATTTGTTCCGTTTATTTCTATTGGAAGTTCGCATACGAAGTTTCGGCAAATATATGCATTGCTTATATTCTTATTGTGAGTATAAGTCTCCAGGTATGGAGCGAGTTTTATCAATGCTTCCTTATTTTTTTCATTCAATAGGATAACGACCTTATTCGGAATGTAGAGTGAATTGAGTTCAGAAATAAAATCCGCAACGCTATTCTCCCCTTCTACTACTATTATCTCATAAGACTTAGACGAGATAAAAATATATCCCGCCAATGAACCGCAATAGATATAAGGCACTTGATCGAGCGAACCGGAAAAAGAAAATAGAAGTTGATTCGCCCTATTCTCATAATCGATATTGCCTGTGATGCGTGAAAGATGTAAGAAATTAGTAATAAAAACTGAATTACCCGAAGGGATTGCTCCGTCATAATATTCTTTTGTACGGGTGAGAATCAGTTCGGAATTAGCACCCGTAAAATAAAATCCGCCTTGCTCGGGATCCCAAAATTCTGAGATTGCATGATTAGTTAATTTTATTGCCCGCTCGAGATAAGTAGGATTAAATGTGCTCTCATATAGCTCAATCAATCCCGAGACAAAAAATGAATAATCATCAATATGTGCATCCAATGATGAATTACCCTCTCGATAACGGTGAAGAAGTTTATTCTCCGAGGGCAATAAATTATCGATTATAAACTTTGCACTGCGTTCGGCAGAGGAAATAAAAAACTGATTACGAAATACTCTCCCTGCACGAGCAAGCGAGGCAATCATAAGTCCATTCCAATCAGTAAGTATCTTATCATCCTTAAAAGGATGAACCCTCTTTGTCCGATGCGCTAATAATATTTTCCTGATAGGTTCAAATAGCAGTAAATCTTCAGGGGATAATTCCTCATTCAAAAATAAAATATTCTCACCCGTATTTTGATGCGAGGATTCATCACGGAAATTGCCTTCTGCCGAAGTATTAAAATGCTCTTTTATGAAAAGGAACTGTTCGTCCGTCAATAAAGTAGAAAGCTCCTTTTCAGACCAGACGTAATACTTACCTTCGACCCCTTCGCTATCAGCATCCTCGGCGGAATAAAATCCTCCTTCGGGCGAGGTCATTTCGCGGCTTATATATTTTACTATCTCTTCGGCGGTGGATTTATAAAAATCATTTTTTGTGATTTGATATAGCTCCGTATAGGCATTTAGCAAAAGAGCTTGATCATAGAGCATCTTCTCAAAATGGGGGAGCAGCCATTTGCTATCGGTGGAATAACGATGAAATCCATATCCTACTTGATCATATATTCCGCCCTTCCTCATTTCCGTTAAAGTTTTTTCGACTATGTGGAGTGCGTTTTTATTGCCCGTAAGGTGATGATATCGAAGTAAAAAAATTAAATTATGCGGCGATGGGAATTTAGGATGCGAACCGAATCCTCCGTTTATTTTATCGAATCGCTCATCAAAGAATTCGTATGCTTTTTTAAGTATTTTTTTATCTAAAACAACATTCTGATCTATATCATTTGATTTATCAAGGTAGCCCGTTATCTCTTCGGCACTTTTATCGATTTCCTTTCTTTTGTTCTTCCATGCGGATTGAACGTTATTGATAAGATCGATAATTCCTATACGACCATGATTGGAATGCTTTGGAAAGTAAGTGCCCGTGAAAAATGGTTTTTTATCGGGAGTAAGCAATACAGTCAATGGCCAGCCTCCTCCGCCGGTCATCGCTTGGCAGATTGACATATAGATATTATCGATATCAGGGCGCTCTTCTCTATCGACTTTTATCGGGATAAAAACGGAGTTAATAAGCGTGGCTACTTCCTCGTCCTCGAATGATTCGCGTTCCATTACATGACACCAATGGCACGTAGAATATCCGATCGAGAGGAATATTGGTTTATCCTCCACTTTCGCTTTATCAAACGCCTCTTGCCCCCACGGAAACCAATCCACCGGATTATAAGCATGTTGAAGTAGATAAGGACTTTTTTCCTTTGCTAAGCGATTCGCTTTTCTATCCGAAACAGACATTCATTAATCTCGCCTTCCTCTAAATATCAGTCCAACGACTAATGAAATAAGTGCTGCGCCGATTATAGACCAAATAATAGGAAATGATTTATCGCCAATCTGAATTACCCAAAACATCGGAAAATCCATCTTGCGGGCGATGATCGGTCCGAGCCATGCACCAACGAATCCGAGAATTATTGAGACAAAACATCCGCCCCATGAATATCCCGAAAGGCTCTGCCCCAATCCGCCTGCTATTGCGGCAATTACTAATAATATAATTAAATCTAGTATTCCCATATTACTCCTAAACTAATATGACATCTTAAATTAATTAAAAAAAATAGTTAATGCTATAAAATATTTAATGAGTAAAATAAAAAATTGAG
>CALDDL010000058.1 GCA_937936675.1 uncultured bacterium | reverse complement strand
AATATTTAGTTTAAAGAGTGGAAGTTATTTTCTATCTTTCTTTCCATTATAATAATTAAATTATTCCGATATGATTCATTTGCAAGCTCTCAAAGGGCAGATAATAGAGATAGGTAAAAGGATGTGGACTCGTGGGTATATTGCTGCAAATGACGGTAATATTTCTGTTCGCATGTCCGATGGCTCAATTCTAATTACAGCCGCCGGAGTTTCCAAAGGGTTTTTAGAACCTGAAATGATTCTTCAAATAGATATTAACGGAAAATTGGTGTATCCCAATTCCAAATACTTGCCTTCAAGCGAAACGAAAATGCACTTAGAAGCATATAAGCTTAGGAGCGATATAAAAGCGATTGTACACGCTCATCCACCTTATGCTACGAGTTTCGCATCCTCCGGAATTCCATTAGACCAGCCGCTATTACCTGAATCGGTAATGACACTTGGTAAAGTAATGATTGCTGATTTTGCAATTCCTTCAACAGATGAAGTACCGAAATCAATTAGTGATTTAATAACGAAAAGTGATGTAATGCTTCTGGCAAATCATGGAGCTTTGGCGGCAGGAACGGATCTATTCTCAGCATACAATAAAATGGAAGTTCTTGAGCATTCGGCACAAATAACTTTTAATTCGATGCAACTTGGTAAAATTAATTTAATAACGGAAGAGAAGAAAAAAATACTGATTGATTTAAGAAAAAAGTTTAATTTTTCAGGTAGAATTATTGAATAAAATAATAATCATAAAGAGCATAATATGAAAAAAATAAGTGTGGTATTCGTTGGTTTATTGCTAATCTCTATTTTAGCAGTCGGATGCAGCAAAGATAAAAAGATTGCCGAAGTAAAGAAAAGTCCTTTTGGACTTATGCCCGATGGTCGTGCAGTTTCTCTGTTCACTTTAACTAATGGGGATTTAGTTGTAAAAATTACAAATTATGGCGGGACTATCGTATCAATTGAAATGCCTGATAGAAACGGCAAAGTGGATGATATAGTTGTCGGATATGATAATCTTAAAAGTTTTATAAAAAACAGTCCATACTTTGGAGCTATAGTAGGAAGATATGCTAATCGAATTGCCAAAGGGAAATTCACTCTTGATAGTGTTGAATATAAGTTAGCAATTAATAATCCGCCAAACTCTTTACATGGTGGTAAAATTGGTTTTGATAAAGTACTTTGGGATACACAAGAATTTAAGAAAGATGATGTTGTAGGTGTCCAGTTAAATTATCTAAGCAAAGATGGTGAAGAAGGTTATCCGGGAAATTTGAACGTAAAGGTAATCTATTCATTGAACGCAGATAATGAATTGAAAATAAATTATGAAGCAACAACAGATAAAAAGACTGTCGTCAACTTAAGTAATCATACATATTTTAATTTGTTGGACGGGGGTAAATCATCAATTTTAGATCATGAACTTATGATAGACGCCAATTCAATCACTCCAATAGATTCGGTATTGATCCCCACCGGGAAAGTAAAAAGCGTTAAAGGAACGGCAATGGATTTTACTTCATATAAAAAAATTGGAAAGGATATTGAAAAGAATACCGAACAGCTAAAATTTGGGAAAGGTTACGATCATAATTTTGTTCTAAGCCAGCCATGGGGAGTATTGCGTCCAATCGCTAAAGTAAGAGAATCAAAAACAGGCAGAGTTTTAGAAATATCATCAACTGAACCGGCATTACAATTCTATTCAGGAAATTTCTTAGATGGTTCAATTATCGGAAAAAATAAAACAAAATATAAGTTCAGAAATGCTTTTGTTTTAGAACCCCAGCATTTTCCCGATTCTCCTAATCAACTTGGATTCCCATCTGTAATATTAGAGCCGGGGAAAGTTTATCAATCGACTAGCGTATATAGTTTTAGGGTTGAGAGCCGCAATTAAAATTGAGTTTAACTACCGATAATATTGCGATGAAAAAATTTATCTCCGAGCTGATGGTGAAGATGACGCTTGAAGAAAAAGTGGGACAGATGCATCAGATTGCCGGTAATGATGCTGTTACCGGTCCTCTTAATCCAAGCAGTAACGATGGAGAAGATTTAAGAAAAGGACTTGTCGGCTCAATGTTAAATGTAGTCGGAGCCGATAAGACTTATAAATATCAGAAGATTGCTGTAGAAGAATCTCGTCTCGGAATACCATTAATATTTGGACATGATGTAATCCATGGCTGCAAAACAATATTCCCAATTCCATTAGCCGAATCATGCAGTTGGGATTTAGATATTATTGAACGGAGCGCACAAATTGCCGCATACGAAGCATCGGCAATGGGGCTTCATTGGACTTTTGCGCCGATGGTGGATATTGCACGTGATCCAAGATGGGGAAGAATATCCGAAGGAGCGGGGGAAGATACTTATCTTGCCGCAAAGATTGCCGAAGCAAGGGTAAAGGGATTTCAGGGAGATGACTTAGGTTCATTAAATACAGTGGCTGCATGTGCAAAACATTTTGCTGCTTATGGTGCCTCTGAAGCCGGGAGAGATTATAATCAAGTTGATATTTCGGAAAACAGTTTAAGAAATATTTATCTACCTCCCTTTAAGGCTGCTTTAGATGCAGGCGTTGCTTCTTTTATGAATGCCTTTAACGTACTCAATGGAATACCCTCTACAATAAATGAGTTACTAGTAAAATCGATTCTAAAAGCTGAATGGAAATTTGCAGGGATTGTAGTTTCAGATTACAATTCAATTGGTGAATTAGTTCAGCATGGAGTTGCAAAGGATAAAATGGAATCTGCCGAACTGGCTGCAAATGCTCTTTGTGATATGGATATGGCAGGTTATTGTTTTCGTGATCATCTTGTTGAATTGGTAAGAGAAGGAAAGGTAGCAGAAAGCATAATTGAAACAGCAGTAGAAAAAATTCTTATCTTAAAATATCGTCTCGGTTTATTTGACGATCCGTATAGATTCAGCAAACCTAATAGAGAAAAGGAATTATTATTAAACAAAGGACATAGAGATTCTGCAAGAGACTGCGCTCGTAAATCTATTGTATTATTAAAAAATAATTGTGTACTTCCATTAACCAGAAATTCTGGAATAAAAAAAATTGCCTTAATTGGTCCGCTAGCCGAGAGTAAATTTGATATGCTCGGCAGTTGGTATTGTGCAGGAGATGAGAATGATGTTGTGAGTTTTTATGAAGGAATGAAAAATCGTTTCGGAAAAGATTATGAAATAAATTATTCTAAAGGATGCGAAATTGATTCTCCTGATGAAGAAGATTTTAGCGAAGCAAATCATTTAGGGGAGCAGTCAGAAATTATTTTTGCTTATGTTGGCGAAGCTGGATTAATGTCAGGTGAAGCAAGCTGCAGAACTGATATTTCACTTCCCGGAAATCAATTATCATTATTAAAAGAACTAAAGAAAACCGGGAAACCATTGGTGGTAGTACTTTCAAATGGAAGACCGTTAGAAATTAATTGGATATCCGAAAATGTTGATGCGATATTAGAGACATGGTTTCTTGGAGTGGAAGCGGGAAATGCTTTAGCAGATATTATTTCGGGAGATTTTAATCCATCCGGGAAATTAACTGTAACATTTCCAAGAAATGTGGGACAGATTCCGATCTATTATAATCATTTAAATACAGGCAGACCTTTACACGAAAATCCAACTGAACATTACCGTTCACGTTATCTTGATTCATCAATTGAATCATTATTCCCGTTTGGATTCGGATTAAGCTATACAAAATTTGAGTACTCAAATTTTTCATTGAGTAAAAATAAAATCACCTTCAGTGATGAATTAATCGCGGAAGTTGATGTAAAGAATATTGGTGATATAGCCGGTGAAGAGATTGTTCAATTATATATTCATGATAAAGTTGCAACAATTAGCAGACCCGTAAAAGAATTGAAAGCATTCAAGAAAATATATTTAGCAGCGGGCGAAACGAAAAAAGTGGAATTTAATTTATCTGCCAAAGATTTTAAGTATTATGATAAAAATATGGAATGGAATATTGAACGGGGGACAATTGAAATATTTGTAGGTCCCAATTCGCAAGAGTTATTAATGCAAAAGGTAGAAATAACAAACTAATCATAAATGAATAATCAGGAATAATAAAAATGGAAATGGGTTTTCTTGATATTGCGGTATTTTTCCTATTTGTAATGTTTGTAGTAGGAATAAGCATGTACAAAAGTAGGAAAGAAGAAACGGGTGAGGATTTCTTTCTTGCGAGCAGAAGTTTAATTTGGCCTATGATAGGTATATCTTTAATTGCAGCAAATATTTCTACCGAGCAGTTTGTTGGTATGTCGGGACAGGGTGCAGGGAATGTAGGATTAGCGATAGCAAGTTATGAATGGATGGCTGCTATAACGCTTGTCTTTGTTGCATTTTTCTTTCTTCCAAAGTTTCTCGAAAGTGGTATTTATACAATCCCTGAATTTTTAGAATACCGTTATAATTCAACTGCACGTTCATTAATGGCATTTTATACGATGTTGATTTATGTAGGTGTAACGATTGCCGCAGTAATCTATTCCGGTGGAATTACGATTCAAACAATTTTTAATGTAAATATGGAAACGGCTATATGGGGTATTGCGATAGTTGCTGCTTTATATACAGCATGGGGCGGACTCAAAGCAGTTGCATGGGCTGATCTTTTCCAAGGAAGTGCATTAATGATAGGGGGCGTGATTGTACTTGTTTTTGGTTTAATTGCGGTTGGCGGTATTGATTCTTTCTTTACAGAAAATAAAGATAAGATGCACATGATCTTACCGGCGGATCATCCTGTATTGCCATGGACCGCATTAGTTATTGGTTTATGGATACCTAACATCTATTATTGGGGACTTAACCAATATATTACGCAAAGGACATTAGCAGCGCAGAATTTGAAGCAGGGACAGATGGGTGTGATCTTCGCTGCCGGATTAAAACTTTTTATCCCTTTTATAATTGTGTTCCCGGGAATTATTGCTGCACAGTTATATAGCGGAACGATGAATAATACCGATGCTGCATATCCATTATTGATAAAGAATTTAATACCTGTCGGTCTTCGTGGATTTATGCTTGCAGCAATTGCAGGGGCTGTAATTTCAACTTTAGCTTCTATGTTAAATTCTGCTTCTACAATTTTTACGATGGATTTTTATAAGCGATATATTAAAAAAGATGCTTCACAAAAAGAACTAATAATTTCGGGCAGACTAGCGACAGTTATTTTTGTAGTGCTTGGAGCAATGATAGCACCTTATTTGGGCGATCCAAGATTTATGGGCATATTTACATACATTCAAGAATTTCAGGGATATATTTCACCCGGAATTTTAGCTGCATTTATTTTTGGCTTTGCCGTTAAAAAAGCACCTCCGATGGCGGGAGTAGCAGCTTTAGTGTTGTGTGTACCGATATATGGATTGCTCCAATTATTTTATGGTGATATTGCATTCTTAAATAGAATGGCTATTACGTTCGGGATTATTTTATTAGTTATGACTGCGATAACAATCTATCGTCCATTAAAAGAGCCGGTTAAAATGCCGAAGCGAACCGATTTTGATATGACAACTGATCCTAAGGTTAAGTGGTTCGGAGCGATAGTTGTGATATCTGTATTAGTGCTTTACGGAATCTTTTGGTAAGAATATTATTATGGACTGCCTTACAAAAAGGCAGCTCATTTTAAAAGTACACTTAAAATACACATAGTCCTCACACAAATCTCATTATATAGTATAGGATAAAAAGAAAATGTTAATAAATCAGCGTGCCTTTACAAGTAACTTGATTAAAATACAACTATAGCTATTTGTTTGCGTTTTAATTGAACTATTAATTAGAATTATACATAATCTGCAATTATACAGATACTTTCTCGATATCTACATCATCACATTTCATATAAAACACAAACACCTCTTGCCTTTAAATTTTCTTTTCATTATGTTGTGAGTGTTTGAAACGTTTCAAATATATAAAACGCTAACACAAGGAATTACGATATGAAAAAAGTTGTAATCACTCACATCAAAAGAACACCCGTAGGTGCTTTTAATGGTGCTTTAAGCAGTTTTACCGCACCGCAATTAGGTAGTATAGTTATTAAAGCACTACTCGAAGAATCCACAATTGATAAAAATAGCATTGATGAAGTTATAATGGGTAACGTATTAACGGCGGGATTAGGGCAGGCGCCGGCTCGTCAAGCAGCGATCTATGCTGGACTACCTGAAAAAACAGAAGCATTAACAATTAATAAGATGTGCGGCAGCGGACTTAAGGCAGTTATGCTAGCTCATCAGGCAATTCAGTGCGGGGATGCAGATATTATTATTGCCGGTGGACAGGAGAGTATGTCTAATGCTCCTTATATATTACAGAGTGCACGCAATGGCTATCGGTTAGGAAATTCTACCATATATGATTCTGTTTTATTAGATGGACTTACAGATGTTTATAATAATATTCACATGGGTTTATGTGCCGAATCATGTGCTAAAGATTTTTCATTTACAAGAGAAGAGCTTGATAATTTTGCTACATTATCATATAACCGTGCAATAGCTGCTCAAAAAGATGGGAAGTTTAATGACGAAATTGTGCCTGTAACAGTTGTTACAAGAAAAGGCGAAACAATTGTAAAAGATGATGAAGAACCGGCTAAGGTTAATTTTGAAAAGATGGCGACCTTAAGACCCGCATTCGATAAAAACGGTGTAGTAACGGCTGCTAACGCATCAAAATTAAATGATGGCGCTGCAGCGGTATTAATTATGAGTGAAGAAAAAGCATTAGAATTAGGTTATAAACCATTAGCAGAGATAGTGGCTCAAAGTTCAGCCGCAAAAGCGCCGATTGAATTTACTACTGCTCCTGCAGATGCAATTAAAAAAGTATTAAAAAGAGCAAATCTAAAAACAACCGATATCGATCTTTATGAAATTAATGAAGCATTTGCTGTTGTTTCATTAGCTGTTGCAAAGCTAACCGGTTTAACAACAGAAAACGTGAATGTAAATGGCGGAGCAATAGCAATTGGTCATCCAATCGGAGCAAGTGGTGCAAGAATATTAGCAACATTATTATATGAAATGAAAAGAAGAGATTCAAAATATGGATTAGCTTCGCTTTGTATAGGCGGCGGCGAAGCATCTGCTTTGATTGTTAAAAAATATGAATAACTATTGGAATAATAATGTTATCTGAAGAGAAAATAAGAAAAGAGCTAATTCAAAGATTCGGAGATGCATATAAATCATTTGGATTGAATAAATTGATGGGTCATATCGTTGCTCTATTAATTTATTCTAAAGAGCCGTTATCATTGGGTGATATTGCACTCAATTTAAATAGAAGCAAAGGTCCTGTGAGTCAAATATTAAAACGACTTCGAGACAGGAAATTGATAAGGAAAGCATGGTCCCCCGAAAATAATAGACAAGACTTTTATGAAATTGAACCGGAGATTTTTGAAAATGCTTTTAGAAATAATCTTGAATTGATAAAGAACAATACTCGAATCGCAAAACAATTAAAAGAAGTAGTAAAAAAATCGAAAGAGGATGAATTAGGGATATTAAAATTCCGTATAGAAGAGATGGAAGCGTTTTATTCATTGATGGAAGAGCATAATAGAAATTTCTTGAAGGATTGGATAGTAAAACGAGAACAATTAATCAAGCACTAGACCGATTTAGGCAGGAATTTTTGACGAGCGATCGTTTTGAATTTTTCAAACGTTAAAAAAATAAATGAGGCAAAAATGAAAAGACTTGAAAACAGAATAGCTATTATCACAGGTGGAGCGCAGGGAATCGGTAAAGCTACTGCAATTAAATTCGCATCCGAAGGTGCGTCTGTAATTATCTGGGATGTCGATCAGACAAAAGGTGAAGAATTAGTTAATCAAGGAATTGCTAAAAAATTTCAAAAAGTAAATGTGGCTGATTTTGATGAAGTGCAAAACGCAGTAAAAGAGATAATCGAAGAATTTGGAAAGATCGATGTATTGGTTAATAATGCGGGGATATTAAGGGATGCAACTTTGGCAAAGATGACACCGGAGCAGTGGCAGCAAGTAATTGACGTAAATTTAACCGGAGTATTTAATTGCACAAAATCAGTATCGCCTTATATGGTAGAAAAGCAATATGGTAAGATTATCAATGCAACTTCGGTAGTAGGTATTTATGGAAATTTCGGGCAGACAAATTATGTCGCTACTAAATCAGGCGTAATCGGAATGACAAAAGTATGGGCAAGAGAATTAGGAAGAAAAGGAATAAACGTAAATGCAATTGCTCCGGGATTTATCGCTACTGAGATGGTTGCTTCGATGCCTGAAAAAGTAATAACAATGATGAAAGAAAAAACTCCACTTGGAAGACTCGGAACACCTGAAGATATTGCAAATGCTTATCTATTCTTAGCAAATGAAGAATCTTCTTATGTCAATGGGACTGTATTAAGCGTGGATGGTGGAGTTATCAGTTAAAATAAAATGTAATAGTTAATTCAAAAAATTATTAAGGATTTATGAGAAATAGTATAATTATCGGTAGCGGCTCTTATGCACCTGAAAAGGTGATACCAAATTCATACTTTAATGAATTACTCGGTGAAGATGTGGATACGTGG
>CALDDL010000057.1 GCA_937936675.1 uncultured bacterium | reverse complement strand
GCTCCGGAATTTTCATTAGTTTTTTCTGAAAAAGTGATTAATGATTCATTGAGCAGTTTTTTAAATATCAGTGATTTGAAAAAGAATAATTATTCTTACAATATCTTTACATCTGATTCAATCAAATATGATGTTAGTTTTGCCAAATTAAAACCGAAAACTGAATTCGTAGTAAAAATTAATTTAAATCCCATTCACGATCTAGCGGGAAATAAAAAGGATACTACTCTAACAAAAACAATTTCGGCAATGAATGATTTGGATTTTGTTACAATATCGGGAAATGTTGAAGTTGACAATGCAAATAATCTTCCGATAAAAATTGTTCTTACAGATACAAAAACAAAGAAACAAGTAAATTCAACGGATGTTGAAGCCAATAAATTTAAGTTAACAAAAATTTTACCGGGGAAATACTTTTTATATTCATTTATAGATAGAGATTCAAACTCGGTCTATACAAAGGGGAAGTTATCCCCAATTGTATATTCCGAAAAATTTATTCTCTATCCTGATACTCTAAAGATCAAATCAAGATGGTCTTTGGAAGACCTCAGTATAAAATTCCCTAAATAAATTAATTATTTTTTAATGATGAGAGAAGAGCTTCATATTTCAATTCAACTTGATTGGAAATCTCATTTACAAACAGCTCATTTTGTTTAATTATTTCATGAGCAATTGTCTGATTGTCCAAAGAAGAGCAATTTATCACTACATTTAAATAAGCCCCTTTAGATGCTGTATCTGCTAATAATAAAGCAACTCCTACATCAGAGATAGAATTAGTATTCCCTCTATCGGCAATTTCAATTAAGAAGGGGATTAATTCATAACATTTTTTAATAACACTTGCTGGCACAATTGATGCGCCCATTGTAGCTTCCTGAATTTGTTTATTCCGTTCTAATTTATCCGCTTCAGAATCTTTAGGTAATTTAAAAGCAGCCATCACCTTATCAAATGCTTCATTATCCTCTTTAGCTAATAGACTGAAATCATCTATGAATGTATTTAAGTTGGCAGCTAAATTTATCATATCTGATTCGACGTTCGCATATTTCTTTTTCCCGATTGTAAGATTACAAACCATCGTTCCAAGCGATGAAGAAAGTGCACCGCAAAATGCTGATACATTTCCACCTCCCGGAGTAGGCGAATTTGATGATAGACTTTCTAAATAATTTTTAATTGTGATATTAGTATCCATTACTGCCTCCATTAAATCATATATTCAATTATTTTTTCTTCTGGTATAAATTTATTGAGGAAACTTAATCCGAGATTTTCGATTGCTGCATCTAATAATTCTTTTTCATTATTTGTTTTATTCTTGGTATAAAATCTTCCGGCTTCTAAAATAGCATCTAATGGTACTAAACCTACAATTTCGCTTCCTTTTACAGTTACACCTAAACGAGCCGCTTCTTTTTTAACTTCCTCAAAAGCAACATGAATTGGAGTTACGTAATAATTTTTTAAGTTCATGGATACTTGAGTCATAGCAAATTTTTCTAAACTTACTCCCATACCTTGAACTGATTTTAATTTGCCGGGGACCCGGACTGTTTCTCCATTTTCTTTAATAATTTTACCGGTTGCATCGCGTTTAGGATAACCGCTCTCTCTAACAACTTCCCCAATTTCTTTGGCATATTTAACTTCATTAGAATCGATATTCACATTGTAGGCAATTAAAAAGAATCGAGACCCGGTAACAATAGCTCCAAGTTTTGGATTAAATTTCGCTTCACCAAAATCAGGTGTCCAATTTGAGTCCATTAATTTCTCTTCTAAGCCTTCGTATTCGCCTTGGCGAATATTTGAAAGTAATTTTCTCTCCGGTCTCATGGCTGCATCTTCGTAGAGATATACTGGTACATTTAATTTCTTCGATATTAATTCTCCAAATTTTTTAGAGATGGCAACGCATTCATCAGTTGTACTATTTTTCACAGGTATAAATGGAACTACATCAATAGCTCCTAATCTTGGATGTTCACCTTTATGCTCTCGCATATCAATAGCTTCAGCGGCAGCCATACAGACACTTATAGCACCATTTAATATTCCTTCCTCATTACCGGCTAAGGTTACGACCATTCTATTATAATCTGCATCGGGTTCTAAACTTAATAATTTTACATCCTTTACTTCTGCGATGGAATCTTTAATTAGTTGAAAGGTTTTTTCATTTTTACCTTCACTAAAATTTGGAACACATTCAATTATTTTCATCTATTCACCTTGTTTTGAGTAAACTATGTTACCTTTTTTTATTGTCATAACATTTAAATTGGTTCCGATATTATAAATAATATCATTGTAGTCTTGAGTATTCATTATAGAAAAATCTGCATCTTTGCCAATTTCAATACTTCCGATTCTATCGCTTCGATTTAGTGCAAAAGCGGAATTAATCGTATATGCAGAGATAATCTCTTCAAAAGTCATATTCATTTTAAGCGCTGCCAAGCCCATAATAAGACTAATATTTGATATGTTTGAAGAACCCGGATTGTAATCGGAAGCTAAAGCCACAATTATATTGTTATCGATTAATTTACGTGCGGGCGCGAAATCATAGTCAAGGAAAAATGAAACACCGGGTAGCAAGACTGCGGCTGTATTACTTTGGCTTAGTTTAGTAAAATCAGTTTCTTTAATAACTTCTAAGTGATCAATACTTGTTGCCTTAAATTTAATAGCCGCATCTAATCCGCCAATATTATTAAATTGTTCAGTGTGAAGTTTTAGTTTCATTCCGTGTTCAATTGCAGCAGCGAAAATCATTTCAACATCATCTGAAGTAAATGCTGTTTTTTCACAAAAGATATCACAAAATTCCGCAAGTTTATTTTTTGCAATAAAAGGAATTAATTCTGTTGATATAATTTGGATATATTTTTTATGGTCATTTTTATATTCGGGAGGATAGGTATGAGCACCCAGGAATGTTGGAATAATTTCAATCTTCGATTGTGATTTTAAAGAATTAATTACTTGCAATAATTTTATTTCATCATAGTAACTTAATCCATATCCGCTTTTAATTTCTAATGTAGTTATTCCTTGTTCGATAAATCGATTGATCTTAGGCAATGAATCTGTAAGAAGCTCTTCATGAGATGCGCCACGAACTTTCTGGACAGTAGAGAGAATTCCACCACCACTTAGCGCAATCTCTTCATAAGAAGCACCACTAAGTTTTAATTTAAATTCATTTGCCCTTGACCCTAGGAATGTAAGGTGTGTATGACATTCAACTAATCCCGGTAATACAATCTTATTTTTTAAATCAATTCTTTCGGCAGAAGTGAATTTTCCAATACCGGAATTTGAAATAAAATCTAATATTTTCCCATCTTCAATTAATATAGCATGATCTGTAAGCAAATCAATATCATTAAGTTCTATGCCTCTTTTGAAGTTTTTCTTATTTGTATTAACCGTAATTATTTGTGAAGCATTTACAAGTAATGTTTTCATTTTCGAATGGAAATCTTAAAAATAAGTTAGTTATGATATCAACTCTTAATATGCTAATATTTTTGTCATTTTGCCAATATTTTATTAAATTTGAAGTCTAATTTTTAAGGATTTCCAATGCCCGCAGGAAAAAAATTAAAAATCCTATTTGTGACCTCAGAAGTTGTCCCGTTCATAAAAACAGGTGGATTGGCAGATGTATCATCTGCATTGCCTCAGATTTTGCAAGAACTAGGACATCAAGTAAGAATAGTTGTTCCCAAATATGGTGCTATTGATGAAAGAAAATACAAAATACATGAAGTAGTCCGGTTAAAGGACTTAACTACTGAAATTGATAAAAAAGAAGTTGTCTTCTCCCTTCGATCCTCCTTCCTTATAGGTCAAAAAACAAGAGTGCAAATATATTTCCTTGATAATATTGAATACTATGGAAGCAGGCACAGCTTATATTCTGATCCTATGACAGGTGAAGACTACGCAGATAATGACGAAAGATTTATATTATTAGCTAGATCAATATTTGATTTAATTCAAAAACTGGGTTGGATCCCCGATATAATTCATTGTAATGATTGGCAGTGCGGATTGATCCCGGTTTACCTGAAGACAATGTATAATGACGATCCAATGTTTGAAAATATTAAAACTATCTTCACGGTACATAATTTAGCTTCTCAAGGTGTTTTTCCAAAAAGTTCATTTGTAAAAACAGGATTACCAAAAAAATTAGAAGCTGAATCAGGAGTTTTACAAAAGGGGAAAATGAATTTCCTTAAAGCCGGTTTATTATATGCCGATGCTATTAATACAGTTAGTGAAACTTATGCTAAAGAAATTAGCGAAGATAAGACTTTAGGATTAGGGCTTTTTGATACTCTTTCTAAGAGAAAGAAAGATTTATACGGAATTATTAACGGAATCGATGACTCAATATGGAATCCCGAACACGATTCGAAAATTCCTAAAAAATATTCCATCAAAAATTTAGATCCTAAAATTGAAAATAAAAAAGCATTAGCCGATAATTTTAATTTAGAATACAAAAAAGATATTCCAATTATCGGACTTATTAGCAGATTAGTTGATAATAAGGGTTTTGATTTACTAAAGAAAGCAGTTCCTGAATTATTAAAAATTGATGCTCAGTTTGTAATATTAGGAACAGGCGATAAAAAATATCATAAATTTTTAGAAACATTATCCTCAAAATATCCAAATAAATTTTCTTGTTATCTTGGTTTTGATGATGAACTAGCACATTTGATAGAAGCAGGTTCTGATATGTTTTTAATGCCTTCATTATATGAGCCATGCGGATTGAATCAAATGTATAGTTTGATGTATGGAACAGTACCAATTGTAAGAAAAACCGGAGGTCTTGCAGATACCGTTATTCCTTATAATTCAAAGAATGAAGAAGGGAACGGATTTATATTTGAAAAGTATAATGCAAAAGAAATGGTTGCCGAAATAAAAAATGCTGTTAAAGTTTATTCAAGCGATCAAAAAACTTGGCAGAAAATCATGAAGAACGGAATGAAGTCTAATTTTTCTTGGTTAAATTCGGCTAAAAATTATATTGACCTCTATCGGAAACTTACAGACTAATTAATGCAAAACAAAGCTATATTTTTGGACAGAGACGGAACTCTTAATTATGATCCGGGCTATATCTCCGATCCGGAGGTAATAAAACTATTGCCTGGTGTAGTTGAAGGATTAAAGTATCTTCAAGATGTATTGCATTTCAAATTAATAGTAGTTTCAAACCAAGCCGGCATATCACGCGGGCTTCTTTCGCACGAACAGGTCGATAAAGTAAATAAAAGAATAAGTGATTTATTAATCTCTGATCAAATACGGATTGAGAAATTTTACTATTGTCCCTCTCATCCTGAATTTAGCACTGAAGATGAATGTAAATGCCGAAAACCATCGCCTCAGATGATTTTTGATGCTTCCAAAGATTATGATATTGATCTTTCCAAATCATATTTAATAGGGGATAGAGCATCGGATATCGAATCGGGTTTAAACGCAGGTGTTTATTCAATTTTATTGTCATCAGATATTTTAAAAGAACAAATTTCTCTCTTGCAAAATCACCAAAAATCTGCCAATTTTGTAGCCGATAATTTTAGGCACGCTGTTTCTAGAATTGCAGAAAGAACGAAAAAGGAGATATAGTTGCATAAAAAAATTTTATTATTGTTCATTATCGGTCTATTAACTTTTGGTTGTAGCGATGATCCATCTTCTGTGGGGGGTAATCTTATCTCTGATGAAGATAAAGTAGTATTTAATGTTTTAGATTCAGGCGTTGATCAAATCAAACAGACTTCCTCTTATTATTATACTCCTCAAGCATTTGGAAGTACAAGTAAAGTATTAGTCGGTGCTACCGATGAATTTACTGCTTATATGTTACTTAAATTTGATATCTATCTTCAAGATTCAGTTATAGCACTTATTAAATCTAATGGTGTAACTATTAATAAATCTTGGATTAACTTTTATCCTAAATATACTGCAGGTAACAAAGATTCAAGAATATCACTAACTGCTCATGAAATTCAAAAAAGCTGGGCATTAGAATTTGATCTTGATAGCCTCAATTCTCTTCCATATAAAAATGAAAATGTAATTTCCAATCTAAAAGATTCAGATACTTTACTTACTTGTAATTTATCGCTGGATATTACTAAGCAATGGATAGATGGGGTGGTCAATAATGATGATACAAAGAATCACGGTATAATTTTTATTCCACAAGGTAAGAGCAAAATCTATGGTTTTAATGCAATCTCATTATTCGCTGCTGCAAATCCAACTATGTATAATATAGAGATTGAAAGACCGGGCAAATGGAAAGATACTTTACAAATAACTCCTTATTTAGATAATCATGTTGTAAAAGGGAATAAACCAAATTTAGATGATAGATTAATTGTTCAGTCAGGATATATTCTTAAAGGTAAATTGTTTTTTGATTTAGCTTCTCTACCAAAGCCTTCGATAATAAATAAAGCCATTTTAGAATTGACACTTGATTCTTTAATGACAAAAGATGGGATACCATCATCAGATTCATTAGTTATTTATTCAATGAAAGATTCTAGTACAAACGAATTGACTGCCGATAGTGTCTATAACTTACTATTGACGAAATCAGGCAATAAATTTTCCGGTGATATTACTTGGTTGATTCAAAAAATAATTGAAGGAAGTGATTATCAAGGATTCAGATTGGACTTATTCGATGATTCTGTTGCTGCTTCCAGAATCGTATTTTATGGTAGTAAGTATCACGATAGTTCTTTGCGACCAAGAATAAAAATAACTTATACGAGAAAACAATAAATGAAAAAAATATATTTAGTAATACTTGTAATAAGTTTTAGCGTAAACCTCTTTGCTCAAGGGTCTATTTATAGCAAATTTGGTCTTGGTGAAGTTCGTACGAGTAAATTCGCTCGAGCAATGGGATTAGGCAGTAACGGAATTGGTTTTTATGATAATGATTATTTATCGGTAGTTAACCCTGCTTCATTATTTAAAGTGAGACTAGCTCGTTTTGAGTCAGGAGCGCAAATAAATTCTTATTTTCTTAGTGATGATAAAAATAGTTCATTTTATAGCGGCACTAAATTTTCGGGTATGCAGCTTGCATTCCCAATCGAAAAGGATTTAGGTATTGTCGTCAGTGCCGGATTAGTTCCATATACTGATATTAATTATGAAATATCTACTATAGACGAATCAACGATCCTTGATCCTCACACAATTGATTTTAAAGGAGAAGGAGGATTATCTCGTTTATTTATTTCCTCTTCATATAAATTGCCTTTTGATTTTGTCTTGGGCGCATCATTTGATTATTATGTCGGGAGAAGTGAATATTCTACTATTATTAAATTTGATACTAAATCATCATATCATGATGCATCATTTAGAAAAGATTATTCTTATGAAGGTATCGGAGGAACATTTGGTTTATTAACGAGTGATCTATCTCACATTTTCGGTACAGAAATTATTTCTGATTTCAGACTTGGTGCTGTGTTTGGAACTGGTGCTAGCCTCAAAACAGATACGGTGAGTAATACTGATTCGCAACTCGGATTAATCGCTGGAGCGGAAGGTAGGACATATACAGAACTACCAATAAAATATGGGTTAGGATTATCATTTAAAATAAATAAAGATTATTCGATTTTATTCGATTATCTACAAGAGAACTGGTCTGACTATAAATATAACGATAAAAATATTTTACAATTGAAAAATTCGTCAAGTTTCAGTGCAGGATTTGAGTATAAAAATGCTGCTCCAGCAACCGGTTCATTTTGGGAACAGGCTATGTATCGTGGTGGTTTAAGTTATGAGACAACTAATTTAGAAATAAACGGAGAAGCAATAAATCAATTTTCTCTATTTACAGGTGCATCATTACCATTGGGATTAGACAGTTATATAGATTTTGGTCTTCAATATGGAATGAGAGGCACAACAAAAAATAAATTATTAAGTGAGAATTTTTTAAGATTTTCTGTATCTTTGACCTTAGGCGAATTGTGGTTCTTAAGGCAGGATAGATAAACACTAACATATAAGGAATTATTAAATTGAAAAAGGCAGTCATATTCTTGTATTTAATAGCTACTTTATTTTTCTCAGCTTTTCAATCAGATATATTAGCTCAGGAAAAAAGTACAAATTTAATGGCAGATTTTAGTTTATTTTATGAATATAATAAAAATAACGATGCTAAATCAGCTATACCTTATGGATGGAAAGTAATTAATACTGATCCAACTAATTTTCTAAAATATAAAATATTTCAGAAAATGGAAGACATGTATTGGTACGAGCATGATAGTACTGATATCGATGACGCTGCAAAAGAAGTAATAGCTGATACTACATTACATCTTTATGAAGTTGCAATGAAATATGAACCGGAAAAAATTGGATATTACCTTGCTAAAAAAGCATACATACTAGAAGTATGGAAAAAAGCTCCGGTGCCTATGGTAATTGAGGCTTATGAAAAAGCTTTTGAAACTGATCCAACTCTTCCTAATTATTATAAAGATAGATTAGGGATTATTTACGCTACTAATGCTGCAGAAGATAATGATTATAAATTAAAGGCTCTAGACTTGTATTCAAAGCTTTCCGAAGCTGAGCCTGACAATGCTTTATGGGTTGGAAAAATAGAAAACCTTGCATCTGATATTAATGAGCTTGTTGATATTACTAAGAAATCTTGGGATTTAGATAAAAATAATCTTGAAAAAGCATGGAAATATGCTTCAATAGCTATCAAAGCTCAAGAATTAGAAAAAGCACAAGAACCACTTGAATTTTTAACAAAACAAGCTCCGGAAGTAATTAATTACTGGAAACAATTAGCAAGTGTATATGAAAAAACTGATCAGAACGATAAAGCATTAAATGCATATAAAACTCTTATCAATTTGCAACCTGATAATAGAGATAATTACGTAAATGTAGCCGTAATATATAAACGCCAAGAACAACTTTCAGTTGCTCGCGGTTTCTTGCAAAAAGCTATTAATGCAAGCCCTGATTGGGATTATCCTTATATTATTGAAGGACAATTATATGAACAAGCAGCAAGAGCATGTGAATTTGATTTTATGGCAAAATGCGTTTATCTATTAGCTGTAAATACATATAGAAAGGCAGCCGGGATGGGTGGCCAATATGCTTCGACTGCTTCTGATAGAGTTAAAGCTTTATCCAATTCTATTCCTACTAAAGAAGATTATTTCTTTAGAAAGCTTAATAGCGGCGATACTATTAAAATAGAAGGAAGTTGTTATTCTTGGATTGGAAAAACAGTTCAAGTACCTTAATTATAGAGGAAATTGATGAATCACTTAATGAAAGATCAGGAAGCGTATAAAATTGCGCAATTGGAATTAAACAGGCAAGAAGATCATTTAGAATTAATTGCCTCTGAGAATTTTGTCAGTCTTGCCGTTTTAGAAGCAGCAGGTTCAGTATTGACTAATAAATACGCAGAAGGTTACCCGGGTAAGAGATATTATGGCGGTTGTGAATATGTCGATTTAGCAGAGAATTTAGCAATTGAAAGGCTTAAAACCTTATTTGGTGCAGAATATGTAAATGTTCAACCTCATAGCGGATCTCAAGCTAATATGGCTGTTTATATGGCTCTGATAAAGCCGGGTGATACAATTCTTGGTTTAAGTTTAGATCACGGAGGGCATTTGACTCATGGCTCTCCGGTAAATTTCTCCGGACAAATTTATAGATCTGTCGGTTATACTCTTTCTAAAGAAACGAAATTATTAGACTATAATTTAATTGAAGAATTGGCAGTTAAGGAGAAACCAAAAATTATTGTTGCCGGCGGCAGCGCGTATTCGAGGGACTGGGATTATTCTAAGTTTAGAGAAATTGCCAATAAAGTTGGTGCATTTTTAATGTGTGATATGGCACATCCTGCCGGATTGATTGCCAAAGGTTTATTAACTAATCCTTTGCAATATTGTGATATAGTTACATCGACAACACATAAAACACTTCGTGGTCCTAGAGGCGGTATAATTTTAATAGGAAAAGATGGTGAAAATCGTCTAGGTATAAAAACAATGAAGGGTGATAGACTAAAATTGATGTCCGAGATGATAGATTCTATTGTGATGCCCGGTATTCAAGGCGGTCCATTAATGCACGTTATTCTTGGCAAAGCTGTTGCTTTTGGTGAAGTTCTTTCTGATTCGTTTGGAGAATATGCTAAACAAGTAATTAAGAATGCCAAAACACTTTCTGCAGAATTAATGAATCTTGGTTATGATATAAGTTCAGGCGGTACTGATAATCATCTTATGTTAGTTGATTTGACTAATAAGGGATTAAGTGGTAAAAAAGCCGAAAACGCTTTAGGTGCTGCCGGTATAACTGTAAATAAAAATATGGTGCCTTTTGATACTAAAAGCCCTTTCGTAACCAGCGGTATTAGGATTGGTACTCCCGCAGTAACTACCAGAAAAATGAAAGAAACTGAAATGAAACAAATTGCTCAATTTATTGATAAAGCAATTTCTAATTCCGAAAACGAAGACGTATTAAGACAAATAAAAAATGATGTTAAAAATCTTTGTTCAAATTTTCCACTTTATCCCGAGTTAAGATAATAGAGAATGAGTTCTGAAAATAAAGAAGTTGAAATGACTTTCCTCGAGCATCTCGAGGATCTAAGATGGAGATTAATTTATTCTTTTTTAGGAATATTAATTGGAACGATAATAGCATGGATATTTATTGATTTTCTGGTTGATGGATTATTACTTCGTCCGGCTAGAGAAGCAAAAATAAATTTACAGAACTTAAAACCGTTTGGTCAGTTATTTCTTTATTTTCAAGTGGCTATTGCTGCCGGTTTAATTTTGAGTATTCCTAATGTTTTCTATCAATTATGGAAGTTCATTTCTCCGGCATTAAAATCGAATGAAAAAAAATATGTAACAACCATTGTCGTATTCTCTACATTTTGTTTTGTTGTCGGAATCGTATTTGCCTATTATGTAATGCTTCCATTAACACTACAATTTGCTGCACAATTTGGTTCATCTACCATCGAAAATAATTTTGCGGTTGATGAATATATGTCAATCATAATGAGTGTATTATTGGGAGCAGGATTAGTTTTTGAGCTTCCGATGTTATCTTTTTTTCTTTCAAAAATTGGTATCCTGACACCAAAATTGATGAGGAAATATAGAAGACATTCTATAGTAGTAATTTTTATAGCATCTGCAATTTTGACCCCCGGAACTGACCCCGTTTCACAGCTTCTTCTTGCAATACCTTTGTTTATTTTGTACGAAATAAGTATATTCGTTTCAAAATTATCACAGAAGAATGCTTGATTAAAAAAAATCTTTCGGAAATTATCTTCCCAATAAATAAAGAGTTGGATGATTTCTCGGTTGCATTTAAAAAATCGATGAAGACTAAAGTAGGTCTTCTTGATTTAGTTACTCGTTATATTCTAATGCAAAAGGGGAAAAGAATTCGTCCGGCGTTGGTTATTCTTACAGGAAAAGCATGTGGTAATGTAAATGATCGTACCTTCCGTGGCGCAACACTAGTAGAATTATTACATACTGCTACTTTGGTACATGATGATGTTGTAGATAGTGCGGAAACAAGGCGAGGATTTCCCTCCATTAATGCTGTTTGGAAAAATAAAGTGGCTGTCTTAATGGGGGATTATCTTCTAGCTAAAGGATTAATGCTCTCGGTTGATGGGAGTGATTATGATTTCCTAAAGGTAATTACAAATTCGGTTAAAAGAATGTCCGAAGGCGAATTACTTCAAATTAGTAAAACTCGCAAACTAAATAATGACGAAGAAACTTATTTCAAAATAATTTCAGATAAAACCGCTTCGCTTTTATCTACATGTTGCGAAATCGGTGCTCGTTCTACTACCGATGATGAAAATAAAATTAAAGATATGAAAGATTATGGTGAATATCTTGGAATTGCATTTCAGATTAAAGACGATATACTTGATTATGTAGGAAAATCATTTTTAATGGGTAAGCCGCTTGGTGGTGATATTAAAGAAAAAAAACTCACACTACCTTTAATATATGCCTTAAATAACTCAGATAATTCAGAGAAAAAAGCGATTATCAAGTTAGTTAAGAATGGTAAAAACAAAAAAAATATTTCTGAAGTTATTGATTTTGTTAAACGAAAAGGTGGAATTGATTATTCCGAAAAAGTCGCTTTGGAGTATTCTCAAAGAGCAATATCAAAATTAGAAAATTTACCTGATTCAGAATCCAAACAAGCTCTTTTTGAATTAGTTAATTTTGTTATCGAAAGAAAGAAATAATTAAATAACTAATAAAAAATAAATTACTCAATTTAGATACTTTGTTATTATAATTAGTTTTACTATTTTTTGGAGCTGTTTAAATAAAACTGTATATCGTATCCTTTTAAAAAACATTATCATAAAAATTATAGTCTATAAGGTACAGGTTGTAAATGAAAAAGACAGTCCTGGATTATACTCTTAAAATACGCCTACCACTAACATTATTTGTAATTGCTGCTGCATTTGTGATTACTTTTTATGCCTCCCGCGCAGAAAGGGATAGTGTTGGTTACACGCCGGATCAACCAATAGCATTCTCGCATAAACTTCATGCAGGTCAAATGGCTATTGATTGCCAATATTGCCATATAGGTGTATCAAAGGGTAGGCAAGCGACAATTCCTTCCGTAAATATTTGTATGAACTGCCATGCGGTAGCTCGTAAGGATAAACCGGAAATTATTAAATTAACGAAATACTACGAAGAGGGAAAACCTCTACCTTGGAAACGAATCCACAAAATCCCCGATTATGCCTATTTTAATCATAGTGTGCATGTAAATAAGGGAATTGATTGTGCTAGTTGCCATGGTGATCTTAAAGAAATGGAAAAAGTGGGGCAAGTGAAAGCCTTTACAATGACTGCTTGTTTAGATTGTCATCGTAAACCTCATGAAAATCTTCCTTATCTGCAAAAGGTAAATAATGGTCCCGAAAATTGTTTTGCATGTCATAGATAATGGTGAACAATGAAAACAAATAGATTAAATAGAAAAATATTTTTTGATAAAATTATAAAAAGCTCGATAGGATTAGGTTTAATTTCATTAATCCCCACGAATTTTCTTAAAGCTATCAATAGAGAAAGTAAAAAAATAAAAGTAAGCCCAAATCCATTAGCGGTAAAAAGAAATAAATAGGGAATTAAATGGACTCCAATTCAAATAATAAAAAGTTCTGGAAAAGTTTATCTGAATATAATAACGAACCGGAGATACTAAAGAATAAAAGAAATGAATTTTCGGAAGGAGTAACGGATGATTTTGAACCATCCGAACTCAACGGAATATCCCGTCGAAAATTTATTGCTCTTATGGGAGCTGCCACAGCATTAACTGCAACTGCATGTTCGGATTATAGAGACAAAGGTGAAATAGTTCCTTACAATAAAAGACCCGAAGAGATTCTCCCGGGCACTGCAAATTATTATGCATCCACGTGTACTGGTTGCGAAAGCCTTTGCGGTATCCTTGTTAAGACACGAGAAGGACGACCAATTAAAATTGATGGAAATCCAGATCATCCTGTGAATAAAGGTAAGATTTGCGCTAAAGGACAAGCTGAAGTAACTTATTTATATGATCCTTCCAGATTAAAAGACCCTTTATTTAATAAAAGAAAAGTAAGCTGGGAACAGATTAATAATCAATTGATTTCTGAATTTAATAAAGCAAATGAAGAAGGTTTAGAGATAGCATTAATTTCTGAACATATTTTTTCACCCACATTCAAGAAATTATTAGAAGAATTTAAAACTAAATATCCCACTACAAGGGAATATTATTATTCAGCCACCGATAATGGTAATAAATTAAATGCTGCATTTAAGAGTTATGGTAATTATTCAATCCCCACACCACGATATGATAAAGCTAATTTAGTTGTTGCATTGGATGATGATTTCTTGGGTGTTGATGGCAATTCTATTGAGAATACAAAAAATTACTCAATGAAAAGAGATGCAATCGATAGGGTTAATTTCAATCGTTTATATGTAATTGAAGGACGAATGAGTCTAACGGGAATGATGTCAGATTATAGATTAAGGTTACGTCCGGATGCACAATTGGAATTAGTGTGGACTTTAATAAATGAGCTGAAAAATAATGGAATAATTAATGTCCCTTCTGAATTATCCTCAAAAGTTTCAGATTACACTGTTACAAAACTTGTATCGAATTATAAGATAAACGAAAAGAAGTTAAGAAGTTTATTGTCTGATTTATCTATAAATAAAGGAAAAACGATAATTACTGCCGGAAAAAATTTAAGTGAATCGGTTCATGTCTCCGTTAACTACTTAAATGAACTTTTAGATAATACAGGAAATTTTGATTTCAATAATTTCGATTTAGGATCACCATACTCAAGTTATAAGGATTTCGAGAATTTAGTTTCAAGAATGGAATCTGAAAAAGTTGGAGTAGTAATTAATTTAGATGTCAATCCTGTATTTAATTTACCGTCAGATATAGGATTTGAAAAAGGCTACTCAAAAGTAAAAACAACCGTTGCCTTATCATTAGAAAATAATGAAACTGGTGAAAAATCAAAGTATCTTCTTCCGATCAATCACTTTCTTGAATCGTGGGGCGATTATAAAAATAAAACTTATGTAATGAGTTTACAGCAACCGGTTATTAACTCGTTATTCAATACTCGTCAAAAAGAATCGATATTTTTAACGTGGGTTACAGGTGAAGCAAAATCTTATGATGTCAATAGTTATCATAAATATTTATTAGACAATTTTAATACAACTATATATAATAACTCATCGAAGAAAACAGATTCAAATTCATTTTGGTATGGAAGTCTTCATGATGGTATAGTTGAATTAAATACTAAGCCTAACAGCAAAAGTGCATTTAATAACAGTGCAATTTCATCGATTCCGAATCCTGCATCAAAAAGTAAATTTAGTGTATATCTTACAGAAGGTTATTTCTTAGGCGGCGGTAAGTATGCAAATAATGGATGGCTTCAAGAAACACCTCATCCTGTAACTAAGATTACTTGGGATAATTATGTTTCAGTATCACCGGCAACAGCAAAGCAATTAGGAATAGAAAAAGATGATTTATTAGAAATATCAGTAAATAAGAAAAAATTAAAAATTGCTGCCGTAATTCAACCCGGACTTGCTGACGAGATATTACATATAGAATTTGGAAATGGAAGGAAAGTAGTAGGTGATGTAGGTCTGGAAACGGGAGTTAATGCTTTCGAATTAATAAGTAAAAATAATTCAGAAACTAATTTTATTCTTCCAAATGCCGAATTAACAAAAACGGGAGATACATATAAGCTTGCTTCTACTCAAGAGCATCACTCCTTAGATGATACTTTTGTAAAAGATTTTCATAAAGTAAGAAAAATCATCCAAGAAGGAACAGTAAACGAATATAAAAAACACCCTCATTTTTTGCATGACGAAAAGCATGAAATTTTCAGTATTACAGATGAACATAAATACACTGAAGTAAAATGGGCAATGGCGATCGACTTGAATAAATGTACCTCTTGCGGAGGATGTGTAACAGCTTGTAATGTCGAAAATAACATTCCTGTTGTTGGAAAAGATCAAGTATTGCATGGAAGAGAAATGCAATGGATGAGGATAGACAGATATTATTCAGGCACACCCGAGGATCCGGAGATTAGTAATCAACCAATGTTATGTCAACATTGTGATAATGCACCTTGTGAAAATGTTTGTCCGGTTAATGCTACCAACCATAGTCCTGATGGGCTTAATCAAATGGCTTATAATCGCTGCGTTGGTACTAGATACTGCTCAAATAACTGTCCTTTTAAAGTAAGACGTTTTAACTTCTTTAATTTCCGTGATCATTTTGCAGATTCATATTACGAAAATGACTTAACTCCATTAGGTAATAATCCTGAAGTTACAGTCAGAAGTCGTGGTGTAATGGAAAAATGTACTTTCTGTATCCAGAAAATTATGGATGCTCGTCAAGTTGCCATTAAAGAAGAAAGACCATTGAATGGTAATGATGTAGTTACTGCATGTCAACAGGCATGTCCCGCTGAGGCAATTGTTTTTGGCGATTCAAATGATCCTGAATCGAGGATATCTAAGTATAGAAATCATAACTTAGCTTATCACGTATTAGAAACTTTAAATGTAAAACCAAATGTAACATATATAGCAAAACTAAGAAATACTCATTCGGAGGAAGTATAGTGAGTGAAGTAGATTATAGTATAGAACTCTCGGTTGTTGAGGGCAGACCCGGATTAAGGGAAATAGAAGATTTAATCACGAAACCCCTTGAGAGCAAGCCCGATAAAAAGTTTTTTATAGCAATATCAATTACATTAACTATGCTATTAATAGGAATTGTTGGGTTAGCTCTAACATTCTATTATGGAATAGGAATGTGGGGAAATAATAATCCAGTCGGATGGGGTTTCGGTATAGTTAATTTCGTTTTCTGGGTAGGTATTGGACACGCAGGCACATTGATTTCTGCTATTTTGTTTTTATTACGCCAAAAATGGAGAAATGGAATTGCACGTTTTGCGGAAGGAATGACGATATTTGCAGTTATGACTGCGGGTATTTTCCCTTTAATCCATGTAGGAAGACCATGGCTTGCAGGATATCTTTTCCCATATCCAAATCAACATTCTATTTGGGTTAATTTCACATCTCCATTACTTTGGGATGTATTCGCTGTTTCGACTTATTTTACTGTATCGTTCGTTTTTTGGTATGTTGGTTTAATTCCGGATTTTGCAGCACTAAGAGAAAAAACTACGAATAAGATTAAGCATGTAATCTATTCAATTTTCTCATTAGGGTGGAGAGGTTCTAATAGGCACTGGCAAAATTATGAAATGGTATATTTAATTTTAGCCGGATTTGCCACTCCGTTAGTTCTTTCGGTTCATACTATCGTAAGTTTCGATTTCGCAGTTTCTATTATTCCCGGTTGGCATACAACAATATTTCCGCCATACTTCGTAGCAGGAGCAGTTTTCTCCGGTTTCGCAATGGTTCAAAATGTTTTAATCTTTGTTCGCAAAATTTTCAATTATGAACATATTATTACTATCGATACATTGGAGAAAATGAATAAAATCATTTTATTGACTGGTACATTAGTCGGTTATGCTTATGCTATGGAATTCTTTATTGCATGGTATAGCGGAGTTCAAGCTGAACAATTCACGTTTATTAATCGAGCATTTGGTCCTTATGCATGGGCATATTGGATAATGATTTCTTGCAATGTAATTTCTCCACAACTTTTTTGGTTTAAGAAACTCCGGCGTTCTTTAGTACCAATGTTTATTATTGGAGTATTCGTTAATGTGGGTATGTGGTTTGAAAGATTTGTAATTGTTATATCATCGTTATCAAGGGATTTCTTACCATCGAGCTGGGCTTATTTTACGCCTACAGCAACTGACTTCGCCATTTTAATAGGTAGTTTTGGATTATTTTTTACCTTAGTTTTATTATTTACTAAAGCCCTCCCCGTAGTTTCTATTGCAGAGATAAAAGCGGTAGTCGATGGAGCGCAACCTACTCACAAGGAACATTAAGATGAGTGAAAAAAAATTATATAGTTACACGGCATTATTTAATACTCCCGATGAAATAATTCACGCCACCGAAAAGGTTTCTGAAAAGGGATATAAGAATTATGATGTAAATACTCCATATCCTGTACATGGATTAGACGGTGCAATGAAATTACCTCCGTCTAAACTTGGGTATATCGCTTTAGTTTTAGGACTTTCGGGAATAATGGCTGGATTATTAATGACTTATTGGATGTCTGCCGTTGATTACCCTATAAATATTGGCGGAAAACCAGTATTTTCATTCCCTGCATATATACCAATTATCTTTGAAATAACTGTTTTATTCGCCTCAGTAGGAACAGTACTTGCAATGCTATTATTCTTCTTCAAGCTTCCAAATAATTCGCATCCACTTCATGGTACAAATTATATGAAAGCAGTATCGAGCGATAAATACGGTATTAGTATTTCAGCAGATGACAAATTATTTATTGAAGAAGAAGTAATTAATTTGTTTAAAGAATTAGGTAGTACCGAAATTCATCCTGTTTATTATGATGAAGTAGAAGTCAATTATAAAAATAAAATATTCGAACCAAATTTTATAATGTTTTTGGTAGTTGCATTTATACTTACTTCCGGAGCCACGTATGTTACATTAAATAAATTAATGTATATGGTTCCCTTTGATTGGATGTCAAATCAAGAGAAAGTAATTCCACAGTCTAAAAGTATGTTTTATTCGGATGGGTTTGGAATGAGAACTCCGGTAGAAGGAACAATAGCCAGAGGTCATATCCCGTATCCATATAAAGGTAACCCTGAGGCTGCTTCGGCAATGCCTAATCCACTGCTCCCATCTAAAGAGAATATGAAGATTGGTCAACAAAAATATGATACATATTGCAGTCCATGTCATGGTTTTCATGCAGAAGGGGATAGCCGTCTAAGAGGTCAATTCCCAAATCCACCTTCTCTTCATTCTGAAAAGGTAAGGAACTGGACTGATGGAAGAATTTTCCATGTTATTACGGAAGGACAAAATATTATGCCTGCTTATAATACTCAACTAACTAATGATGAGAAATGGGCAGTTATTCTACACTTAAGAGCATTACAGAGATCGTTAAATGCTAAGGAGACAGATTTACAATGAGCTCATCCTTAACAAACTTTGGATATCAGGGAAAAGAATTACCGGTTAAAGTCCGTAATATTGGTTTAGCTTTATTTCTGATCGGATTAGTTTTAGCAGTGTTTGGATATTTTGTGGAACCGGTAAGAAGCATGTTTAATAATATTATTTTATTAACATTTATTGTAAGTATCGGACTTGGCTCTTTATTTTTCGTTGCCTTAGAATATGTTAGCGGTGCGATTTGGAGTGTCCCTTTTAGAAGAGTAATGGAATTTTTCGCTGCTTTATTATTAATCGTTCCTTTTATAGCGCTTCCACTACTTTTTAATTTACATGATATTTTCCATTGGACTCATCCTGAAGTAATGAAGACGGACAAATTACTTGCTGGAAAAGCTCCTTATCTAAATGAAGAATTTTTTATTGTTAGATTTTTGGTTTTCGCTGCACTTTGGATATTATTTTATTTCGCAATTACATTGACTTCCAAGAAACAGGATATAACTAAAGAAACTAAATTAACTAGAAGAAATATTAAAATATCTGCTGTTTTTATTCCTGTATTTGCATTGACTGTTTCATTTACTGCAATTGATTGGTTAATGACTTTAGAACCACATTGGTTCTCTACAATTTACGGAGTTTATTATTTTTCCGGTACCGTCTTGGCTGCATTAGCAGCCGGTACTTATGCAATTGTTAATCTAAATGAAAAAGGTTATCTATTAAAAGGTTTAGATAAAGACCACTATTACAGTCTCGGTGCTTTATTATTTGCGTTTATAAATTTCTGGGCTTATATCGCTTTTAGCCAATTTCTATTAATTTGGTATGCAAATCTTCCAGAAGAAACTATATGGTTCTTACAAAGATGGAATGGAAGCTGGAAATATATTTCAATACTATTAATAATAGTGCAGTTCGTTGTTCCTTATTTTGGTTTATTATCGCAGCCTTCAAAAAAAGATGGTAAAAAACTTAAGTTCTTTGCATTATGGATATTAGCCGCACATTATATTGATTTATATTGGTTAGCAATGCCTACTTTTAGCAAAGAAGGTTTTGTGCTTGGATGGATTGAATTAGCATATCCAATATTAGCAGTAGGTATAGTTGTTCTTGTATTTTCATTAAAATCGAAAAAAAATAATTTTGTCGCTATTGGCGATCCTAAACTAAAACGTGGAATAGAATTTAAGTTATAATATGGAAAGAAAAAATAAAATTGAAGATGAAATAAGTTTTTCGGAACTGCTAAAAAATCCGATCAGGTTATTTGGCTGGATATATCCATATATCTTTATATTAATAGTTGTTGTTGGTATATTCTACGTCAAAAATCTTACTAATGTTTCGTTTAATTCGCAAGCAGCGGGAATAGTTGATTCTACTTTAATAAAAAAAGATATCCCAATGAAAAAAGGGGGTATAATGCCTGCGGTTGATTTGGCATTAATAAAATCTCCGACTCCTGAATTTTTAGAGAAGGGGAAGGAATTATTCAAAGCAAATTGTTCTTCGTGTCATGGCGAAAATGGAATGGGAGATGGTGCTGCGAGTGCCGGATTGAACCCTAAACCGCGAAATTTTCATAATCTTGATGGCTGGACAAATGGGCCTACATTTGATATGATGTATAAAACTTTGCAAGAAGGTATTATTAAAAACGGTATGGCTGCTTATGAATATTTACCTCCACAGGATCGAATTGCAATTATTGAACATATCAGATCTTTTGCCAAATATCCCGAAATTACCGAAGAACAAATCTCATCAACCGATCAAACTTATAATCTTTCGCAAGGTGTAGTTTTAGCTAATCAGATACCTGTTAAAAAAGCTGAAGAACTAATTCTATCCGAGAATAGTGAATTGCTAACTAAGACACAAAATGCTTATAAATTTACACTAAATGATACGACTAAAGCTGCTAAAATATTAAGAGAGTATTCCAATAATCTTAAAAAAGTTTTTAATTCTTATGCTGCTAATAAGTCATTTGCTGAAATGAATTATTTTATCGAAGAAGTAACAAAATCACCGATTGAATTGGGATACAAGGGAAGAGTTGTTAATTTATCTAATGAAGAATGGCAGTTAATGTATAGCTATATTAAGAACGCATTAAATTAATGGATATAGATTAATGAAGTATTTTAAAATATTGTTTGTAATAATTATTTTTTCTGCAATTTCTATTTTAGCTCAAAAGCGTATTGAAGTAGGAATTGATGAAAAATTAGGGGCATATCTTCCACTTGATACTAAATTTGTTACTTCTGAAAACGATACAATTACTCTAGGAGCAGTAATTAACGAACCGGTTTTGATGGCTCTGGTATATTTTGAATGTCCGGGATTATGCAGTCCAATGCTCTCTGAATTAGCATGGACAATTGATAAAATCGATTTAGTCCCAGGTAAAGATTTCAAAGTAATTGCTTTATCCTTCGACCATCACGAAGATTCAAAGCTTGCAGCTAAATGGAAACCAAATTATATGCACTTAATAAAAAGAGAAATTCCCGATAGCTCTTGGCTTTTTTTAACCGGTGATAGTATTAATATTAAAAAAGTAACTGATGCTGTTGGATTTTATTTCAAACCAAACCAAAAAGATTTTATACATGCAGGTACTGTAGTAACGATTTCTCCGAAAGGAATGATTTCTCGTTATTTATATGGAACATCATATAATCCATTTGATACAAAGATGGCTTTGATTGATGCCGGAAGCGGAAAAACGAATCCTACAATTGCAAAGGTACTAGAATTTTGTTTTAGTTATGATCCTGCGGGAAGGCAATATACACTAAATATTACAAGAATTATAGGAACTTTAATGTTATTTGGTGTAGGAATTTTTGCCGCAATTTTAATATTTAAGAAGCGCAAAAAAAATATTGATGAAAAGGAGCAGCAAATAGATGATTAATGAAGCAGCTAATCCTGATGAAAAAAGTTTTTATCAGGTATCTACAAATAAACATACCGGAATTCTTTCTTGGCTCTTGACTGTTGACCACAAGAGAATCGGGATAATGTATTTGATAGCAATATTATCCTTCTTTCTGGTAGGTGTTACAATTGGATTATTAATGAGGTGGGAATTAATGTTCCCGGGTAAAACTATTATGGAAGCCCAAACCTATAATACATTATTCACGCTTCACGGCGTAATAATGATCTTCCTATTTATAATTCCGGGTCTGCCTGCAATTTTTGGTAATTTCTTTTTACCTATTCAGATAGGAGCAAAAGACGTTGCTTTTCCTCGCCTTAATTTATTATCTTTTTATATTTATGTTGTCGGTGCCATTTTAGTATTAATATCTTTATTCTTACCCGGTGGTCCTATTGATACCGGCTGGACTTTTTATATTCCATACAGCATAAGAACATCGACAAATGTATCTATGGCAATCTTTGCTGCATTTATACTTGGCTTCTCTTCGATTCTAACCGGAATCAATTTTGTTACAACAGTTCATCGCATGCGAGCTCCGGGAATGACTTGGTTTAGGATGCCTTTATTTGTTTGGTCCACCTATGCTACGGCTTGGATACAAATAATTGCTACTCCGGTAATAGGTATAACAATATTATTAGTGATAATTGAAAGAGCTTTTGGAGTTGGAATATTTGATCCGGC
>CALDDL010000056.1 GCA_937936675.1 uncultured bacterium | reverse complement strand
GTAATGTTTACTTTGATTGTGTTACTCTTAGTAGCCATTATTTTATTTGCAAAATCAAAATTGGTATCTTCGGGTTCTGTTACAATAAATATTAATGAAGATCCTAATAAAGCCCTAAAAGTACCTATTGGCGGGAAATTATTAAACGTATTAGCTGATCAAAATATTTATTTACCATCTGCATGTGGCGGCGGCGGAACTTGCGGCGAATGCAAATGTAAAGTGATTGATGGCGGCGGAGATGTTCTCCCAACAGAAAAAACTAAGCTTAATAGAAAACAGATAAGAGAACATTATAGATTATCTTGTCAAGTGCCAGTAAAGACTGATTTAAAGATTGAAGTACCCGCAGAAGTATTTGATATTAAGAAATGGGAATGTACCGTTAAATCAAATCATAACGTGGCAACTTTTATTAAAGAATTGGTTCTTGCATTGCCCGAAGGTGAGGCAGTAGATTTTAGAGCGGGCGGGTATATTCAGATCGAAGCTCCGGAGCATGTAGTTAATTATTCCGATTTCGCAATCGAAGAAGAATATAAAGATGCTTGGGATCATTTTAATCTTTGGAAATATAAATCGGTTGTAGAAGAACCGGTCGTAAGAGCATATTCGATGGCGAGTTATCCTGAAGAAAAGGGGATAATAATGTTAAACGTAAGAATAGCATCACCACCTCCAAATATGCCAGATGTTCCTCCGGGAAAAATGTCTTCATATATTTTTAATTTGAAGCCCGGAGATAAAGTTACCATATCAGGTCCTTATGGAGAATTTTTCGCAAAGAAGACAAATGCAGAGATGGTATTTATAGGCGGCGGTGCGGGAATGGCTCCGATGCGTTCTCATATTTTCGATCAGTTAAAGAGAATCGATACAAAGAGAAAGATGACTTTCTGGTATGGAGCAAGAAGTTTAAGAGAAATTTTCTATAAAGAAGAATTTGATAAACTAGCCGAAGAGCATCCGAATTTTACATGGCATATCGCACTTTCTGAACCATTACCGGATGATAATTGGACGGGATTAACGGGATTTATTCATCAGGTTCTTTATGATCAATATCTAAAGACTCACCCGGCTCCGGAAGATTGCGAATATTATTTATGTGGACCTCCGGTGATGAATGCTGCTGTTCTCAAAATGTTAGATAATCTTGGTGTTGAAAAAGATAATATTATGTTAGACGATTTCGGCGGTTAAGAAAAAGGAAAATTAATTAGCCCATGCAACTGCATGGGCTTTTATATATATAATGAATAAACAAATAAAAAATCTATTACTCCTTCCACTGCTTTTAATTTTTATCTCTTGCACTAATCAAGACAATAGTAAGGAGCTATTCACTTTCTCGGGTGCTACTATGGGAACCACCTACACAATAAAAGTAGTAGAAGATTCTTCCGTAGATAAAAACTCGCTAAAGACGATTAAAGCGGAAGTGGATTCGGTGCTAAAAGAAGTTAATAGGCAGATGTCCACCTATATACCCACCTCAGAAATTTCAATATTGAACAACGAGAAAAAAAATAAATGGGTTACAATTTCCAAAGATTTTGCGTATGTTTTAAGCAAGTCGATTGAAATGGGTAATGAATCTGGTGGTGCATTGGATATAACAGTCGGACCTCTCGTTAATTTATGGGGATTTGGTCCGAAAGAGCACGAAAGAATAATCCCGCCCGATAGTGAAATTATTAAAACGATGGAATTAACCGGACTCGATAAAATAGAAGTTCAGCTCGATCCTCCTTCGGCAATGAAAAAGATTGATGAAGTTTATTGCGATCTTTCGGCAACTGCAAAGGGGTTTGGAGTCGATAAGGTAGCGGAATATCTTCATAGCAAGGGTTATAAGAACTTTCTGGTAGAGATTGGCGGTGAATTAAATGCAAGAGGATTGAATCATAAGGGAGAGAAATGGCTTGTGGGAATTTCCACTCCCGATCATACAGGCAGAGTTGAATATGCAATTGGTTTAAATAACTACGCAATGGCAACATCGGGAGATTATTGGAATTATTTCGAGGAAAACGGTGTTAGATATTCACATACAATAGACCCCCGTACCGGAAAGCCGATTTCGCATAAATTAGCTTCAGTAACGGTACTCGATTCTACCTGCTTAATGGCTGATGGATTAGCCACAGCAATTAACGTAATGGGACCCGAAAAGGGATTAGAATTTGCAAAAAAACGAAACCTTGCCATTTATATGATTGTAAGAAAAGGAGAAGGTTTTTATATTAAAAAATCACCTAAGTTCATTGAACTTTATGGCGAAAAGGAAAAAGAATAATGACACAGTTTATAGGTTTAATAGTATTTTTTATAATTGCGGCACTTGGAATGACATTAGCACTCCATTTCAGTAAATATAAAAAAAGAGGCGAAGCAGGATGTTGCGGCGGCGGTCATTGCGATTCCGAGGGTAAACATGACGGGAATCATACATGTTATAGTAAAGGTTCTAAATTCGTGGATGACTATAATAAAAAAGTATGATTTTATCATAATTCTCAATAGATTATGAGTGTGTGTGTGAAAATTTTTAGGAATTGCAGAAAATGAGTGAATTAAAAAAGTTTACCTTATTAGAGGTATTTAACCATTCTACCAATAAATATCCCGATAATCAATTTATTTCTTTTGTCGAAACTCAGAGATATACTTATCACAGTTTCAAGGAGAAAGTTAAGTCGGTATCGGATTTTTTGAAGAATGAAGGTGTAATAGCCGGAGACCGAGTTGCGATATTAAGTGAGAATCAACCTAATTGGGGCGTTGCTTATTTCGCTATTACTATTTTGGGTGCTGTTGCCGTACCTATAATGACTGAATTTCACACAACCGAGATATCACATATCTTAAAGCATTCCGAATGTAAATTGATTTTTGTTTCAGGCAAGTATTACTATAAAATAGAAGATATAGAAAATGATTTTCTAGGTGCTGTTGTTTTAGTAGATGATTTTTCGGTAGTTCCATTGCATACGAAGACGGATATAATAAAAGAAGTAATTTCCGGATCGAGAAAAGAATTTGCAAAGATAAAAGAAGCAGCAATGAAATTTGTGGGATTGCTTCCGGGTGAAGTGGAGGAAGATAATCTCGCTGCAATATTATATACATCCGGTACGACAGGTCATTCAAAAGGGGTAATGTTAACTCATAAGAATATCGTATCGGATGCGGTTTCTACTCTTGATATGATTGACCTCCACGAAAAAGATCGAATGCTATCAATTCTTCCACTCTTCCATACAATGGAAACAACGCTCGGACTAATTACTCCGATGATTGTAGGGGCATCTGTTACGTATTTAGATAAACCACCTACTGCTGCTGCTCTACTTCCTGCATTATTAAAAGTTAAGCCGACTGTTATGCTTTCGGTTCCATTGGTAATAGAAAAAATTTATCGAAATAAAGTTTTACCTGAATTTAATAAGAAAGCAATTTTAAGAGGTTTGTATAAAATACCTACGATAAGGAAGAAATTAAATAAAGTAGCAGGCAAGAAATTGCTTCAAACTTTCGGTGGTGAGTTAAAAATGTTCTGTATCGGTGGAGCGAAATTAGCCATGGATGTAGAACGATTTTTAAAGGAAGCGGAATTCCCGTATGCGATCGGATATGGACTTACTGAGACTTCGCCGCTTATTACAGGAACCGACCAAACAGGAGTTCGATTCCGTGCTGCCGGTAAAGCAATGCTTTGGATGGAAGTAAAGATCGATAATCCCGATCCTAAAAACGGTGAAGGGGAAATATTGCTCAAAGGTCCGAACGTAATGAAAGGTTATTATAAAGATCCGGTAAAAACTAAAGAGATTTTTACCGAGGACGGATGGTTTAGAAGTGGGGATTTAGGAGTTCTTGATAAAGATGGCTTCTTGTATATAATGGGGAGATCAAAGAATGTGATTATCGGTTCAAACGGAAAAAATATCTATCCGGAAGAATTAGAAGCTATAATAAATGAATTCCCGTTTGTTCAAGAAACAATTGTAGTAGAAAGAAATTCTCAATTAGTTGCAAAAGTAGTATTGAATAATGAAGAAATCGATCAAGTCTATAAAGTTCAGAAAATGAGTGAACATGAAGCAAGAGAATTAGTATCGAAAATACTTGCAGAACTATTAGTTCAAGTAAATGAAAGAGTTAATACATTCTCAAAGATTAGTAAAATAATTGAACAGCCGGAACCATTCGAAAAGACACCCACTCAAAAAATCAAACGGTATTTATACGCTGATTAATAGTAATCAATAATTTTTTATGGTATGTCGGGAATCCCGACATGCCATTGTGTGCTCATAGTTAATTATTTGACGTTTACTGCATTTCCATTCTATTTTTGGATATCTTTGTTTAGATTTGCCTATCACATTAGGATTATATCAACATGAAAAAAACATACCTATTAATTCCACTATTATTTATTACTCTAATATCTTGTTCTACAATGAAAGAGATAAAAGTAAATCAATCTCAAATTGCAATAATACCAAAACCCGTTTCAGTAGTAGCTCATGAAGGGCAATTTATTTTAGATAAGAATACTTCGCTTGAATTTAATGCAAGTGATAAAGAGTTGCTCAATATATCGGAATATTTTAATTTGATTTTGATGAAGAGTGCCGGATTTCAATTACCTATCAATGGGAACGGAGGCAATAAAATAGTCCTGAAATTAGTTAGTGAAAAATTAGGAAAAGAGGGATATGAACTTAACGTAACCGATGATGAAGTAGTTATTAAGGGGAATGATTATCCGGGAATTTTTTATGGAGTTGAAACATTGCTTCAATTGCTTCCTCCGGAAATTTATAGCAAAACCAAAGTTTCGGGTATTCGATGGACAATCCCTGCGGCAACAATAAAAGATGCTCCGAAATATCAATGGCGCGGAATGCATCTCGATGTCTCTCGTCATTTCTTTAAAACCGATGTCGTAAAACGGTATATTGATTATCTGGCTTACCATAAGTTGAATGTTTTTCATTGGCATTTAACTGACGATCAAGGTTGGAGAATAGAGATAAAAAAATATCCAAAATTAACCGAAATAGGCGGATATAGAGTTGACCGTTCGGGAATTAATTGGAATGAAAGAGAACTTCCAAAACAAGGTGAGAAAACTCCCTATGGCGGATTTTATACTCAAGATGAAATAAAAGATGTAATCGATTATGCAGGAAAAAGATATATTACGATCATACCCGAAATTGAAATGCCGGGTCACGCATTAGCAGCATTAGCAGCATATCCCGAACTCTCATGCACGGGCGGACCTTTTATGGTAGCCGGCGGACAGTATTGGCCCATCACTCATATCTTCTGTGCGGGTAATGACGATACGTTTAAGTTTTTAGAAAATGTATTGGATGAAGTAATTGCTCTATTCCCGGGAAAATATATTCATATCGGTGGAGATGAAGCTGCAAAAGATGAATGGCAAAAATGTCCAAAATGCCAAGCTCGCATCAAAGCCGAAGGATTGAAAGATGAAGTGGAATTACAAAGTTATTTTACAAAGAGAATCGAGAAATTTATTGCATCGAAAGGAAAAACACTTATAGGATGGGATGAGATTATTGAGGGTGGACTTCCTGAAAGAGCTGCTGTAATGTCCTGGAGAGGCATGGAAGGTGGGGCTCACGCAATGAAAGAGGGGCATGACGTGGTTATGAGCCCTTATCAGTTTGTATATTTTGATTATCTACAAGGCGACAAAGAGAATGAACCAGAAGGTCCAAGAGCAGTTCTTCCTTTGGAGAAAGTATATTCATTCGAGCTGATGCCCGAAGGAATTGATAAAGATTTGCAGAAGCATCTTTTGGGAGGACAGGCGAATCTGTGGACGGAATTTATTCCTACCGAAGAACGTATTGAATATATGCTATTCCCTCGAATTGCGGCATTATCAGAATCTGTATGGACTGAAAGTTCTCAAAAAGATTATAATGATTTTATGAAACGGATGGATATTCAGCGTAAAAGATATGATGCTTTAAAAGTTGACTATGCGAAAACAGCGTGGGGATATAAATAGTAATTACGGTTGTATGTTTTCTTAGAAGTAATTGATTAG
>CALDDL010000055.1 GCA_937936675.1 uncultured bacterium | reverse complement strand
TTTAAAAAAGAATTTCTCTCATTAGAATAATTGGATAAGAAATGCGTAAAGGAAATGGGATACTCTTTGATGTAACGCTTTGTGTGGGATGCGGATCCTGCTATGAAGCTTGTAAAGAGGCAAATAATTTACCGGAAACAAATAAAGATTTTTTAAAGGATCACCTTTCTGATAATACGTTCACGGTAGTAGAACAATATGGCGATCTATTTACACGCAAAAATTGTATGCATTGCGATGACCCCGCTTGTGCATCTGTATGCTTAGTTGGTGCTATCAAAAAAAGTGAAACAGGTGCCGTAATCTATGATGCCGAAAAATGTATCGGATGCAGATACTGTATGCAGGCATGCCCTTATAAAATACCTCGTTACGAATGGGGAAAAGCATTACCAAGTATCCGCAAATGCAGCTTATGCGATACGAGAGTAAAGGAGGGCAAACTACCTGCGTGTTACGAAGCATGTCCTACCGAAGCTACTTTATATGGTAATTTGGAAGAGCTTATAGTAATTGCCAAGAAAAGAATGAAAGAAAATCCGGATCAATATTTTGATAAAATTTATGGACTCGAAGAAGCGGGCGGAACTCATGTTCTCGTGCTTTCTCCTGTGCCTTTTGAACAGCTCGGCTTCGTTCCGAATGTTCCGAAAGAAGCTATGCCCGAATTTACAATGCGAGCAATGGAAAAAATTCCTTCCGTAGTATCAATCGGTGGTGTCTTCTTAGGCGGTATGTATTGGTTAACGAAAAGAAAAAATGAATTGGCAAAAGAAAAAAATACTAATAATGGGAATTAGAAGATGAAATTAATGGAAATTTTAAAACCGACTTTTTGGAAAGTGTTTTCGGTAGTGGTTGTTATCGTGGGATTGGTATCCACTTTTTTAAGGTTCTCTCAAGGATTAGGTGCTACTACTAATTTGCATGATCAAGTGCCTTGGGGTTTATGGATCGGATTTGATTTTATCGGAGTTGGATTAGCAGCCGCCGGATTTACTATCGCTGCCACAGTTCATGTTTTCAATATTCATAAATATGAAGCGTTCGTTAGACCGGCAATCTTAACTGCATTTCTTTCTTATTCCGTGGTTGTTTGTCTTCTTATAGTTGATTTAGGAAGACCGGATCATTTCTGGCATCCATTAGTAATGTGGAATCATCATTCGGTTATGTTCGAGATTACTTGGTGTCTGATCTGTTACACCACTGTACTTCTAATTGAATTTGCTCCAGTCGTTCTCGAAAAATTTAATCTCCATAAACCGATTAAATACTTAAAAATGATTTCGATACCGGTCGTAATTCTTGGAGTGCTCTTTTCAACTCTTCATCAATCATCATTCGGATCGCTATATTTAATAGTACCCGGTAAGCTTCATCCATTATGGTATTCCTCTTTGCTTCCGGTACATTTTTATATCTCCTGTATTGCCTCAGGTTTAGCGATGATCATCTTTGAATCCTTTATTATTGCTCGAGCATTCAGCAAAGAAGATGGATTTAATAATACCGGTTTGAAAATGAATCTCTTAACAGGTGCTTCGTATGTTGTATTAGTTGCTTTGATAGGTGGATTTTTATTAAAAGCTTATGATTTTATCGCTAATGGAAAACTTGGTTATCTGTTTGTAGCTTCCACCGAAACCTATCTTTTCTATTTAGAAATTATCCTCGGAACATTTATACCGATTGCTCTATTGAGTCAGAAAAAATTCCGTGAAGATAAAAAGTGGCTCTATTTGATCTCTATATCTGTAATCTGCGGATTGATATTGAACCGATTAAACGTAAGTATAACAGGATTGGTAGCTTCTTCAGGAATTAATTATTTCCCATCTTTCGATGAGATAAGTATTACTATGATGCTTGTAGTACTTGCCATTTCTGCATTCAGATTCATCGCAAAATACTTTACGGTATTTATAGACGAAGAATCTCACTCTGAAAACTCTGAACATAATGAACACAGTGAGAAAGCAGAAATCGTTAACGCACGGGAAGTGCTAAATTCATAGCAAATTAAAAAAAAGTATGAGCATGATATTATGAATAATAGTTATGAAAAATTAAAATGTATCTGGATGGCATCCAATGTTATTGAGTATAAATTGTGCGATAATAATTTTGATTGCGAAAACTGTTTATTCGATAAGGCAATGAAGAATTTAATAAATCTAGCTCCCGAGAAGCATTCTTCTAAAAATGTTATAAGCACAATTTCTCAGAAATTGCATGAACTTAAGTATGATAAGAATACTATTTATATAAATAATTCATTAATCGTTAAGGAACTATGCCGAGATACTTTCTATCTCGGTATAAATCCTATCCTTGAATGTTTTCTCGATTATGAATATTCGGTAGATATAAATGAAAGCCGAAAGGATTTTCACAAGGGAGAAAAATTTATCAGTATTTCGGGAGATTGGGGTGAATTTTCTATCTCTTCTCCGATTGATTTGATGGTATATGATAAAATGGATAGCTCCTCTTCTAATTCAAATTGGCTTGCAATTATAGGAGATATCAAGCAATCCATCCCTAATTCCAGACTCTCCAAAACCGAATGGGATAAATCACTCAATAAAGCTATTGGCTCGATAGAAGATATTAAAACCGGTATTCCTTCGGTGGGCGATACTATGATGGATGGGGGAGCGATGACAAAATACCTTCATAAACTTTTGGGTAATAAAAAATATGTTTCTCTATTAAACTCTTTATTCTCCTAAAGTAGATATAAGCGCATATATTTAATATCAATAAATTTCTTATCAATGAGTGCAATAATAAATATTATATTCATTGCCTCTCTGATACAAACTTAATCATAGTAATTTACCTAATTGAATAACAGCAATATTAATACTTTCAAAAACAATGAAAGCATATAATTTCTTGTAAGTAATCCATCATCTGGAATTAGTTATCAAGTATCGAATAGATTATTTATCTTAGTATCACAAAATTAATTTTATATGAAAACCAAACTTCAAAATAGACTCAGTGTCCGGCTTATTATCTCAATCTCCCTGATAATGTTTTTCATTTTATCGGCATATACTTACTTTATAATTAAATCACTCGATAGCTATTTAACTCAATCACGATTCGAAAGCGCATATAATATCAGCGATATAATAAAAAAATCTACTCGTTATAGTATGCTCCTCAATAGGCGTGAGGATGTCCATCAAATAATTAATACAGTCCGCTCGGAAATTGGTGTAGAGGAAATTCGTATTTATAATAAATTAGGTCAAATTAGTTATTCCACTCATCCGCCCGAAATTAATCAGCAGGTAGATTTAGCTTCTGAGGCTTGCATCGGATGCCATAATAGCAGAGTACCTCTCCAAAGCTTATCGAATCAAAGTAAAATCAGAATTTATAAAAATGAAAAAAATCAGAGAATACTCGGATTAATTAATCCTATCAGGAACGAACCCGATTGCTCTAATGCCGAGTGCCACGCTCATTCTCCGAACGTTCAAATTCTTGGAGTTCTCGATGTAGGAGTTTCGCTCGATAAATTAGATGAAATTATTAAAGACTCCACCAATGATATTATCGGTGCGTCAATTGTTATTGTAATCTGTATCTCATTTTTCTCGGGACTATTTATTACGGTTTTGGTCAATAGACCTATTAAGAAAATCAAAGAGGGAATTGAGGAAGTAGGTAATGGAAACTTGAATTATAGAATTGAAATGAATTCCACAAATGAACTCGGACAGGTGGCGAGAAGATTCAATGAAATGTCAAAAAAACTAAGCGATGCTTATGAAGAGATAAAAACTTGGACTGAAACTCTCCACGAAAAAGTAAATGAAAAAACAAAAGAACTAAAAAATATTTATAACCAAGTTTATCAGATCGAAAAATTAGCATCGCTCGGAAAACTCTCAGCCACAGTAGCTCATGAACTGAATAATCCTTTGGCAGGGATTCTTACTTTGAGCAAATTAATAGCTAAACGGCTAAAGAAAACACAAGTAGAAAAAGAATATGAAGAACTAATTGAATACTTGGAATTAATTTCAAATGAATCTGCGCGCTGCGGACAAATAGTAAAGGACTTGCTCCTCTTTTCGCATGCCGAGGCAGATGAATTCGCAAATGAAAATCTATTAAGGATAATTGATAATAGTGTGATGGTTATTAATCATCATCTCCAAATGAATGGAATTACATTGATAAAAGATTATCCCGATTATCCGATAATGATTTACTGCAATGCAAATAAGATTCAGCAGGCATTGATGTCCCTTCTTATTAATTCAATCGAAGCGATGACTAATAAAGGAAAAATCATAATTAATTTGATTAAAGAAGATAATAATGTTGTTATCAGAATAATAGATGAAGGTTCTGGGATTTCCGATAAAGACCTGCCATATATTTTTGAACCTTTTTATTCTACGAAGGAATCATCTTCGGGCACAGGTTTAGGACTTGCCGTAGTTTACGGAATTATAACTAAACATCATGGAAAAATTGAAATAGAAAATACATCGAATCAAGGAACTACATTCAAAATTGTAATTCCTCAATATGTACAAAATGCTTAATGGAATGAATTATGAATAAGAAAAGTAGAATATTAATTGTTGATGACGAAAAAATTGTAAGAGAATCTCTTTATCATTGGTTTGACGAAGAAAACTATTATGTCGAAACCGCAGAAGACGGAGAGATAGCTCTTAAGAAATATTCCGAAGGGAAATTTGATCTATTGCTTGTCGATATGAAAATGCCCGGAATGAGCGGATTGGATTTACTTATAAAAATTAAAGCGATTGATAAAGATGCTCTCATAATATTAATTACTGCATATTCTTCTGTCCCGACTGCTATCACTGCATTGAAAAACGG